>NZ_JASJFB010000476.1:0-4065 GCF_030065455.1 Microcystis sp. M53602_WE12
ACACAATCCCAAATCTTGGCAAGCAATTAATCTAGAAGGTTTAACCATTTGTCGTCAAAAACGCTACGGCAATACTACGTTAACTTTTTATCAAAAAGCAGTTATCTCTTGACCATTGACTTGAAAGGGGGTGTAGGGTGTGGGGGGTGGGGTGGGGGGTGTGGGGTGTGGGGTGTGGGGTGTGGGGTGTAGGGTGTGGGGTGTAGGGTGTGGGGTGTAGGAAGAATAAATAAAAGCCATCTCCTGATAACTGATAACTGATAACTGATAACTGATAACTGATAGCTAGATTACTTAACGGCTAATAATTGTTCGTCGAGGAAATCGTAGCCAGTTCTTTCTAATTCGAGGGCTAATTCTTTACCGCCACTGGTGACAATGCGCCCATCGTACATAACATGAATAACATCGGGTTCAATGTAGTTGAGCAGACGCTGATAGTGAGTGATAAGTAAAAAAGCGTTATCGGGAGTAGCTAATTGATTGACTCCCTGGGCAACAATTCGCAAAGCATCGATGTCTAAACCAGAGTCAATTTCATCGAGAATTCCTAAAGTGGGTTCTAATAAAGCCATTTGGAGGATTTCATTACGTTTTTTCTCGCCACCGGAGAAACCTTCGTTTAAACTTCTGCCAAGAAAGCTAGGATTCATCTGGACAACTTCTAGTTTTTTCTCGACTAATTCCTCAAAGTCAAAACTATCTAATTCTTCCGAACCTAAATATTTTTGTCGGGCATTATAGGCAACGCGAAGAAAATCGAGGTTACTAACGCCGGGGATTTCTAGGGGATATTGGAATGCGAGAAAGATACCCATAAGCGCTCGTTCATCGGGTTCTTTTTCTAAAAGGTTTTCGCCTTTATAAATTATTTCTCCCCCAGTTACTTCATAATCGGGATGTCCAGCGATTACTTTGGAAAAGGTGCTTTTTCCTGAGCCATTGCGCCCCATAATTGCGTGGGTTTCACCTGCTTTAATTTCGAGGTTAACTCCTTTAAGAATCTGGTTTCCATCAATACTAGCGGTTAGATTTTTTACCGATAAAATTACTTCACTCATGAGATGTTTTTCTAGAACAAAAATATTAGTTTTGGTGGTTGACGGCGAATCATCAATTGATGGATAAATTGTCTTAGCTTTTGGTGGGTTACGGCTATCGCCTAACTTAGCTTTTGGTGGGTTACGGCTATCGCCTAACTTAGCTTTTGGTGGGTTACGGCTATCGCCTAACCCACCCTACTTTACTGATTATCCGACGGTTCCTTCTAGCTTGAGACTGAGGAGTTTATCAGCTTCGGCGGCGAATTCCATCGGTAATTTACTGAGGACATCCTTACAGAAACCACTGACTAACATAGAGACAGCATCTTCTTCGGAAATACCCCGTTGTGCGAAGTAGAATAATTGGTCTTCACCGATTTTAGAAGTAGAAGCTTCGTGTTCTACTTTAGCACTGTTGTTATCCACCTGAATATAGGGAAAAGTGTTAGCTTCGGCATTATCTCCAATCAGCATAGAATCACACTGGGAGTAATTTCTTGCTCCCTTGGCTTTCGGTCCCATTTTCACTAACCCGCGATAACTATTTTGGGAGTTACCCGCCGAAATTCCCTTAGAAATAATCGTACTCTTGGTGTTGCGGCCAATGTGAATCATTTTCGTACCTGTATCGGCCTGTTGTTTGTTATTAGTTAGGGCAATTGAGTAGAATTCCCCGACGGAATTATCGCCAACTAAGACACAACTGGGATACTTCCAAGTAATTGCCGAACCGGTTTCCACCTGCGTCCAAGAAATCTTAGAATTAACTCCTTTACACAGACCCCGTTTAGTGACGAAATTGTAAATACCTCCCTTACCATTGGCATCGCCAGCGTACCAATTTTGTACCGTCGAATATTTAATATCCGCATTATCGAGGGCGACTAATTCCACGACGGCGGCATGAAGTTGATTACTATCGTACATCGGAGCGGTGCAACCTTCTAAATAACTTACCGATGCCCCTTCTTCAGCGACAATTAAAGTTCTTTCAAATTGTCCCGTCTCACCGTTATTAATCCGAAAATAGGTGGACAATTCCATCGGACAGGCGACACCTTTGGGGATAAAAACAAAGGAACCATCGCTAAAAACGGCAGAATTAAGAGCGGCAAAATAATTATCACCCACGGGAACGACACTGCCGAGATATTTTTGTACTAAGTCGGGATGTTCCTGTAAAGCTTCCGAAATAGAACAGAAAATAACCCCCTGTTCTGCTAGTTTTTCTTTAAAAGTTGTGGCGATAGAAACGCTATCAAAGATAGCATCGACGGCCACGTTAGAAAGGCGTTTTTGTTCCGAAAGGGGAATGCCTAATTTTTCAAAGGTTTCGATTAAAGTGGGGTCAACTTCTTCAAGACTGTTGAGTTTTTCTTTTTTCTGTTTGGGTGCAGAGTAGTAGATAATATTTTGATAATCAATGGCAGGATAGGAAACGTGCGGCCAACTGGGTTCGGTCATCTTTTGCCATTGATGGTAGGCCCGGAGACGAAAATCGAGCATGAATTCCGGTTCCTTCTTTTTCGCTGAAATTAGGCGAATAATCTCCTCATTTAAACCGCGGGGGATGGTTTCCGATTCAATATCGGTGATGAAACCGTACTTGTAGGGTTGGTTAACGAGATTTTTAACGGTGGTTGCACTCATGGGGGTTAGTGTTCTCTCTACGCGGTAGGCAGGGGAGGCAGTTAAACAACAATAAAGTTGTTTAAATTGATTATATAATAGATTAACAACAAAGCTGTTGTCAAAGTCACGGAAAATTTGAGAGGATGCTGGTAAACCTCTGTTATTCAGGTTACTCTGTAGGGGTAATTGGCCGCTTCTTGACTCTCAGCAATTGTACGCTAAAGCCTCTGTTTTTGGTATCATGACCACGACTCAACCCGCCTCGACGAAAGACGATATTCTGCAATATTTGCTCAAAAACGGTCAATCTACAGCCCAAGACTTGGCTGAGGAGTTAAGTATTAGTCCGCAAGCGACGCGCCGCCATCTTAAGGATTTGGAGGGGGAAGGACTGATAGAATATTTTGCCGTACAAAATAAGATAGGACGGCCCCAGCACATTTATCGTCTCAGTCGTCAAGGTCGTGGCCGTTTTCCCCATAATTACGATAATTTCGCCGTTTCTTTCCTCAATACTCTCGTGGAGACGGTGGGAGAGCAACAGGTGGGGGAAATTCTCAAAAAACAGTGGCAACGCAAAGCGGCAGAATATCAATTGCGCCTCGGCAAGGGGTCTTTAGGGGAAAGAATGAGAAAATTGCTGGAAATTCGCCAAGAGGAGGGTTATATGGCAGAATTAGTGGCACTGGAAGCAGAAAATAGTTATGTCCTGGCCGAGCATCATTGCGCTATTGCTGAGGTGGCTGGTTCCTATCCCAGTATCTGTGGCCATGAATTAGAAATGTTTGCGCTGCTGCTGCCCGATTGTACGATCGAACGGACTCACTGGATCAATCAAGGTGAGCAACGATGTGGTTATCTAATTAAGTGCAAGGGTTGACAGAAAAAGATTAGAGATTTTCATCGGGATTTATGCCCAATTCCCGCAGTTTAGCCGCTAATTTTGCGGATTTCTGCCTTTCCTGTTCAACTTGGTTTTCTGCCTGTTGTGCCGCTTCTGCGGGAGTGGGTACTAATTCCCCTTCGGGGGTAAAATAGCGCAATTTATTGGCGGATAAACCCAAATATAAGCCTAATTGTTGACTCCAGAGCCATCCCTGAGAATTGGGGGCAATCGGTTGATATTGACCGCTAATTAGGGTAAGCTAAACGGCTTTTACTTCGGATCACCGATATAGACTCCAAAAGGGTTATAGCTGTTGGATCATGCAGGTTAAGCGCCGTTTAGCTTAAATCCCTGAAATTCTAAGCTTTCTGGGTCAAACCAAAAATAATCGGGAGTGCGAAATATATCTTGATAAATTTGTTTTTTCTCCTCTCGGTCAACTTTGGCGGTACTATCGGAGAGAATTTCGATAATTAAATTGGGATATTTGCCCTCTTCTCGCCA
>NZ_JASJFB010000029.1:0-6840 GCF_030065455.1 Microcystis sp. M53602_WE12
AATGCCGTTAAATGTTCGAGAATGGGACTGTCCAGACTGTGGGACTCACCATGACCGAGATATTAACGCTAGTAAAAATATTTTGGCCGCAGGGCTTGCGGTGTCAGTCTGTCGAGCGACCATAAGACCAGAACAGAGTAAATCTGTTAAGGCAGGTGCGAAAAATCCTTCGGGAAAGAAGCAGAAACCTAAATCGTGAGGTTTGGGAATCACCGTCCGTTTACGGCGGTGAGGATGTCAACTGGGTACTCTGTAGTTGAGAGCTAAAAAAAGTCAGTGGTTTTCAGGAAAAACGGGGAGGGTTGAAAAGTGAAATCAAAAGAAAAGGGAATACCGTTAAAACTACCGTCGTCCGAGTCAGGTTTCTCGATGTTAGAAGTGATAATTGCCATTTTAACTATTACCGCTTTCTTAACAGGAACCTTACAGTTAATGGCAGTGAATGCCTTATATAAAGTTCGGTCAGAAAGACAAGCTCAAGCTAACTTTTGGATACAAGAAGACTTCGAGGATACCAAATATCAAGCTTCGACTTTAGCTTTCGACGAGAAGTGGTGTACAGGAAAAGAGGGTTATGCCACAGCTTTAAGAAGACAACTAACGGCTCCCCCCCCCGACACCCCTATACCGAAGGAACGATTAGTAGCGAAAAAACCAATTGTCGGTAAAGACTATTCTCTCTTTCAAACTTTTAATATTGCTGAGCAATTGGATAATCCCCATCGTCTCCGTATTGATTATCGAGTCGAAGCAACAGATAAAACTCCTAAAGATTACCCCAACCAAGAAAATGTTATTGCCGAAAGTTCTGTCGAGGTGATTCCCGATGCGTCGTTTAACTGTCCATAAAAATCAGGGTTTTACCCTGTTAGAAATTTTGGTAGCTTTGGCAATTGCGGGAATTCTTGCCGCCTTAACTGGACCTAATTTATTAGCTTGGTTAAATAGCAATAAAGTCCAAGAAGCCACCGATTCTATACAATCAGCCCTACGGGATGCCCAAAGACAAGCCATCCGTCTAGGGAGAATTTGCACGATTAATTTTACTGAAGGGACTGGCACTGATCCCACGGTTTACCGGCAAATAACTGCCAATCAACCGGGTTGTTTAGTGGCGACTAATACTAATGCGGGTTCCCTAAGTCTGCCGCAGGAAGTATTTATGGTGGTGGATAATTTTCCAGATGTTCCCCCTGATGGCGACAGTCCGGGGGTACAGTTTTCCTTTCGGGGTCATGTGCCGGGGTTAACCTTTGAGCCGCGGGCAAACCAAGCGATAATCGTATTATATCCCGCCGCCGATGCCGCCAATCCCTATCCCAACCAAGAAAGAAAGTGTATAGTTATCGCTTCTCTGTTGGGAATAGTTAAACAAGGCACTTATAACGGCAATCCTCTAGATACGCTCGATGCCAATAATTGTCAAATCCGTCTGGATGGAACCCAACCCTAATCAGCTTCTCAAGGCAACATACCCCACTGTCCCCTGTGCAGTCAATCACCCGCTGCAGGATCGCAGAATCCAACCCAGTAAGACTCCGATACCACCAAAGCGGACAATTTGCCAAAAAACCTCCCCCAGCAGTCCGCGACGGATTCCTTCCCAGAATAGGCGCTTTAATTCCCCTTCTTTAAGTAAATTGCTTTCTAAAATTACCTCTAATTCTTGAATCTGTTCGCGAATTTGTAACAATTCCTTTTCTAGTTCAGGTAGGGGATTTTCCCGCCATTGGGGTTCTATTTGGCTAAATTGTGCCTCTAGGTCTTTTTTTTGCTGTTCTGCTTCGTTGATCTGTCGATAACGGTCTTTTAGTGTTGCGATCGCCGCTTCGACTTCTTCAATTGCTTCGGTAAATTCTGCCGATTCATCGTTAGGGTACGGGTTTTCTTCTAAGGACATGGACTCAATGGGATTTCCTGCGTCTAAACTATAGTTATAGACGATTTTACGGTTTTACGAAACCTTTTGATTATGATTCCATCCCCTGTCTCCTCCGCATCTCAGACTATTGATGATCTATCTACCCCGGAATTGGCGCGGATTTTGGCGGAACGTTTGGCGATCGCACCGATTGACTGGCATCGTCTGAAAGCCAATCGTAATGCTCGGGCCGCCGAACAATTAGGGACGGCTTTGGTGTTTTTATTAGATAATCAGCCAGAAGAAGCACTTCCTCGGCTACAACAGGCTACAGGCTGGCTCGATCGCTCGATTTCTGCTCCTCCCTGTCCTTCTCACGGTCACGGTCATTAATTAAACCAGCGTTCCTGTTTAATTTGTTTACAAAGTTTCAGTTGGGTTCCTTGTTGATTCCAGTGAACTTGGTCGAAGATTTGATATAACATACACAGTCCTCGGCCATTTTCCGCTTCTTCGGGGGGAAAATTGGGACAATCGCAACTACAGCCATGATGGGGACAACCTGGCGTAAATCCACAACCTTCGTCGGTAATTACCCAAGAATACTCGTCTTTACTGCTGGAAAAGTGAACGACCACGGTTTTGCTGGGATCGAGATGATTGCCGTGTTTAGCGGCATTAACTAAAGCTTCTTGCAATCCTAATCTAATTTCTGGTTCTAATTCTTCGGGAATACTAGCGGTCAATAAATCTAAAATCGGACAAAGATACAAGGTGGAAGCGAAACTCATGGTGTTCCAACTTCGTTTGCTTGTTGGCAGTGAAATAGCAATCACGCACTTTACCTCTAGCTTATATTCAATGACTGTTCTCTTACAGAAAGATTAAGGTCTCTTAACCGTCGATCTAGTTGATTGCCATACCTAATGAGTCATGTTTTATCCCTTTTCTGTCTCTGAGATTGATTAGATATTTTTATGATTGATCTACACACCAATCGAGAATCAAGGCCACTTTGAGCGGGTAATTAATCAAAAAAGTAGTTGACTGGAACGGTCTTTAGTATGCTATTATCCTTACCCATTGACTTTTCGACCATAAACGGCTAAAGTGTCGGGTTTTTCCTCCTATTTCATCCTACCATATTCGCTGTTTTTTGTCTAAGAAAAGCGGCGCATTCGACGTGGGGAGTTTGGGGAAAGAAATCAGCTGTTTGCACTTCTAGCAGTTGATAATCGCCTGTTTTACAGAGATATTGCAAGTCTCTGGCTAAAGTTGCACTTTGACAACTGATATAAACAATGCGTTGACTTTGCAGCTGTAACAGACTATCGAGGACAGATCGATCGCAACCTTTGCGGGGCGGATCGAGTAGAATAATGTCGGGTTTAACTGTCAGTTGCGGTAAAGTTTTTTCTACTGCCCCCAAAATAAAAGTTGTGTTGGTAATATTATTTAATTGGGCGTTAATCTTGGCTCGATCGAGGGAAAAGCTATAGGATTCTAGTCCAATCACCTCTTTAACCCGTTTAGCGAGGGGTAAAGTAAAAGTACCGATGCCACAGTAGGCATCAATGAGAATTTCTTCACCTTTAAGGTCTAATTTCTGACAAATAACCGCAAATAAGGCTTCAGCAGCCTCTGTATTAACCTGAAAAAAAGTATCGGCAGCCAATTGATAGGTTAATCCGGCGAACTTTTCGGTAATATAGTCCCTTCCGGCGATAGTTGTGGTCTGAGCGCCAAAAATAGCATTACCTCGCTCGGGGTGATAATTCACGGTTACACCGACTAAATTGGCGTATTTTGCCAGCCATTGCTGCGCCTGTGCCTCAATTCCCTGTAAATTATTATCGGTACTAATCAGGGTTAATAAAACTTCTCCAGTGTGGCGGCCAATTCTTAGGGATAAATGGCGTAATTGTCCTTGGTGGGTCTTTTCATCGTAAATTGACCAGCCTTGACCCTGAATATCCTGTTTTATCTCTGCTAGAAACGGATTTAAAGCCTGATCTTGAATCGGACATTGATTGAGATTAATCAGATGATGGCTGCCGCGACGATAATAACCTGCTTGCACATTGCCGGTGGGGGAAAATCCGAGGGGATAGGTAGCTTTATTGCGATAAGCGAGGGGAGAATTACCGGTGAGGGGAGGATAAACCAAAGGATCGCTAAAACCGCCAATTCTGGTTAATACCTCTTGTACTTGCTCTTTTTTGACTAGGCGCTGAAATTGGTCCTCGATGTGTTGCCATTGACAGCCACCACATTTATCGGCGACGATGCAGCGGGGCCGGATACGATGGGGAGAAGCTTGGAGAATAGTTTGTAGTTTGCCGATCGCATGACTTTTTTTGATATAGGTGATGCGAGTTTGAATGCGATCGCCAATGACCGTATCCGGCACAAAAATCACCTGTCCTCGGTATTTTCCCACACCTTCGCCCGTATGGTTGAGGTCGGTAATCTCGATCTCGATTAAATCACCTTGTTGCATAGTTAGGGAAACCAGTTTTCATCCAGGGTTAAGACTGTCGAGCTTTCTGATTCTAACAAAAGGTTTTGACAAAATTACCTTGACTGTGAGTTGTCCTCAGAATCAAGGGATTATTGTTTGAGTATAAATACTCATTGACAAACACATTTGATCTTTGTCACACTACCAGTCGAGATTAGTATATCGATATACCTATTTTTTGTATATTCTTATACTCAAAAACTTGGAACCAACAGTTTTTAGATAAATTACTTTCTCTTGCTAGTGTCATCAATCAAATGTCAACCATAATCAACAATAAAGAAATTCGAGTATTTGGCATTAAAAGAAGTGGTAATCATGCGATTATCAATTGGATTTTTTCCCAGATACCTGGTCAGGTAGTTTTTGCCAATCACTGCTATTTAGCAGGAAAGGAAATTCGTATTTACAAAGGTACAGGAAGAATTGACTGCAAGGGGATTAACTACTGGGATTTTAAGAAAAAATACTTCTTTTTTGAGAGAAATCCTTTCTTTAATAAAGAAATTGTCACTTATTCAAAAAATGATCAACGCTTTAATGGTCAAAAGCTCAAACAACATCCCAAAGAGGCGATAATTGTCAGCTTTGAGGAAAAAGATATTGAAAATTTCAGCGATTTGATGGATCGCTATCATGAGCAGTGGGTAGGCAAAAGTCAAGAGGTTTTTTCTATAGTTATTCTGCGGGATCCTTTCAATGTATTAGCCAGCATTTATCAAAAATGGGGCAAAGAAAACTTAAAAAATATTGCTGTTCTCTGGGAAAAATACGCTCAGGTTTATCTAAGTTACCAAAAAAGTGCTGATCGCTATCGTTTGGGAATCAACTATAATCAATGGTTAACAGATGTCAATTATCGGCAAGCAATTACAGAAAGACTGCAAATTCCTTTTGATGACTCGAAAAAAGAGTTAGTTGCCAATTTTGCTGGTGGTAGTTCCTTTGATGGCTTATCCTATCAACAAGAAGGGCAGAAAATGGATGTTCTTAATCGTTGGCAAACCTTTCGAGAAGATCCCGAATATTATAGTCTTTTTAATAATCCTCAACTGCTGA
This sequence comes from Microcystis sp. M53602_WE12, assembly GCF_030065455.1. Taxonomy (NCBI): domain Bacteria; kingdom Bacillati; phylum Cyanobacteriota; class Cyanophyceae; order Chroococcales; family Microcystaceae; genus Microcystis; species Microcystis sp. M53602_WE12. Next base: position 5,442 of record NZ_JASJFB010000029.1, read on the forward strand.
AATTATCCGAGGAGATTTTTGGTATCATTCCGGGTACTGAGGATTTTATTGCTTCTTTCCAGAAGAACCATTGGAGAAATCTCCCAAATAAATTCCTTTAAAATCCTAGATCGGCTTTGGCAATTTTGGCCGCCGCTAATACTTCCTCATCGGGTAATTCTCGCCAGTCGGTCGCACCTATTTCAGCATAGAATTTTTGATCGTAGGCGCGAGTACGAATTACTACCGGCATAGGGACCGCATGACCTAAAACTAAAGCTTGTTGTTTTGAGTCTAATTTCGCTAAAACTGATCGCAAACTTCCCCCTCCAGAAACCCCTGTAAATATGGCTTCGATGTCCTTTTCATCGTTTAATAAACAGGTGATTCTTGTCCCTACCTGAGACATGACTTCGTTATCAATTCCTGAAGGTCTTTGATCAACAATTAAGAGAGTAACAAAGTATTTTCGCATCTCCCTAGCGATGGTTCCAAAAATAGTTTGATGCACCACGGCAGAATCTAAAAATCGATGAGCTTCTTCAATAGTAATCACTAACTGTTGCGGCCGATCAACGGGGTTTTTGGTTTGTAAAAAATATTCAGCTTTTTTAACATAATTAGCATGAATCCGACGGGTGATCATATTGGTGGCTAACATATAGGAAAGCATATTACTTTGGGAGCCAAATTCAATGACAACGTGCTTACCTGCATCTAAAGCTTGTAAAACCTGATCGATATAATTGTGGGGACAAGCACTTCTTAAATATTTCAAACTATCTAGACGCATTAATTTTCTCTGGAGGGACATGATTGATCCCGCATGGCCTTGTTTTTCCGTACAGAAGATTTTAATATCCTCGTTACTCATATTTAATAACTGAGTAATCCAAGATTCTCCATACTCGTTATAGAGAATATTGGCATTATCTAAACTAGCTTCCGAGATGCCTAATTCCCGACCGATTAAACGAATATCCTCGATTTCAATTTGATTATAACTTAAGAATAATTCCTGCGCTCCTCGTACTCCCCGGCGTTTGGTAGAATCGGGATCGAGGGTATAAATTTCTACCTGTCCGGGGAATAATTGACATAATCCTTTCACCGTAGAAACCTCCTTCCCCTCTTTCATCGCTTCCCAACCGTATTCCGAGTGCATATCAAACATGAGGTTAACCCCTGCTTGTTTGCGAATAATGCCCGAAATTAGTAATCTGGTTAAAAAGGATTTTCCCGTCCCGGATTTGCCAAAAACACCGTTACTACGTTCCACAAAGCGATCGAGATTAATACATATTGGCACGTCCATGTCAAGGGGTTGACCAATAGCAAAATTCTTTCTGGTGGGATCATCTTCCCAACCGAAAACCATGCGAAAATCCTGCTCACAAGCTTCATAAACTTGGCTAAAATG
>NZ_JASJFB010000752.1:0-1244 GCF_030065455.1 Microcystis sp. M53602_WE12
CAACCGAACCAGAAATTCCGGGACACGAAAGAGGATAAAGCCTCACTCTGGCAGTTTTATCGCTTACTGGAACCCCATTGGTTCGTGCTGCTGGAAATTTTCGTCGCCTCGCTTTTTATCCAAATATTCGGCTTAATTACGCCGATTTTCACCCAGTTAATCCTCGATCGAGTAATCGTCCAGGGGTCCTTAACTACCCTTTGGGCGATGGGGATCGGTGCGCTAATTTTCGGGGTTTTTCGGGTGGCAATTACTGGTTTACGCGCGTATCTTCTCGATCACACCGCTAATCGCATTGATACGGCATTAATCACCGGTTTTATCCGTCATACTCTCAGCCTGCCCCTCGGTTATTTCGAGTCCCGCTATGTGGGCGATATTATTTCCCGCATCGGGGAAAATCGCAAGATCCAGCGTTTTCTCTCTGGGGAAGCTCTCTCGATTTTACTTGACTTATTAACGGTTTTCGTGTATGTGGCGGTGATGTTCCGCTATAGCTGGCAATTAGCCCTGATCAGTTTAGCGATTGTGCCACCGTTCCTTCTGCTGGCGTTAATTTCTACCCCTTTTCTCCAGCGAATATCCCGGGATATTTTTCAGGCGATCGCTAAGGAAAGCAGTTACCTGATCGAGATTTTAACCGGTATTCGTACCGTCAAATCTACTGCCACAGAGCGATCGACCCGTTGGCACTGGGAAGACCTTTTCTCGGTGGAGGTCAAGAAAAATTTCTCCGGGCAGATCATCGGCAATAATCTCCAGATATTCAGTAATCTGATCGAATCTTTAGCGACGACGGGGTTACTCTGTTTCGGTGCCTATCTAGTGATTCAAAATCAATTATCGATCGGACAATTGATCGCCTTTAATATGCTTTTTGCCCAGATCATCGCGCCTTTTCAACGCTTAACCGTTCTCTGGACGCAATTTCAAGAAGTCAATATCGCCGTCGAGCGCATTAACGATGTACTAGACGCAAAGCCGGAGGAGAATTTAGAGGAACTTTCCCGTCAGTTTCTCCCGGAATTACAGGGACATATTCGCTTTGAAAATGTCACCTTTCGCTACCACACCGACAGCGATCGCAATATTTTAGAAAACCTCAGTTTTGAGATTTTACCCGGTCAAACCGTTGCCCTCGTCGGTCGGAGCGGTTCGGGAAAAACCACGATCTCGAAATTACTGATCGGCCTCTATCCCCCCACCGACGGGAAAATCTCGATCGACGGTTACGATCTGAGTAC
>NZ_JASJFB010000212.1:0-9440 GCF_030065455.1 Microcystis sp. M53602_WE12
AACCTTTATAGAGACAGACATTGCCGCAATTTTTGTCAATTGTTTGCGATCTGGAGCGAACTAATCAATTAAATCTCTTGCCAGATAAGGATTGAGTCGATTTATGCCCCCCTATCGAACCATAACAAGTCCCGAAGAGCCATAAATCTTTACATTCCTCTCCCTAACTAGCGATTAAGATTTTGGGTCTTTTTGATTGTACCGATAGCGATCGCCCCCCTCGCCGCTAGGTTAGGCAACAGCCCAACCCAACGCCAAAGGCGGATGGCAACAGCTTACAGAATACCTATTCCCTAGGGAATCTATCTTGAGAATGATTTGAAATATGCTAACTTGGAAAATTATCACGATCGCATCTAGCCAGTACCATGAGTGAAATTAGCGTCGGGGGAAAAGTCCGTCTGATTGCCATTCCCCCTTACCTGAAAACCGCCGATCCCATGCCTATGTTACGGCCGCCAGAGCTGCTCGATATCGACGATATCGGCACGGTAATCGATCGCCGGCCGGGGGGTTATTGGGGTGTAAAATTCGCTCGAGGCTCATTTCTGCTCGATAGCAAATATTTAGAGGCCATTTAAACCAGTTAAGTGCATCGCAGTCAAGACAACTTTGATAAATCACAAGCAAATCTAAAGAGTTAATTTATGTCTAATACTTTTCTATCGATCGTTATCCCGATGCGCGAGGGATTTAGCGAACATTGGCTAGGAGAATTATTGAAAGTCAAGGGAGATATAGAATTTATTTTAGTTCATCCTCCTGGGGTCAAACCTTCCCCAGTCAATGATCCACGCATGAAACAGATTGTCTGTGCTTTACGAGGTGAAATTATTCAAAGAAGTACAGGATTTTTAAATGCCAGAGGTACTTATATTCTCACAATCAATTGCGATGAATATTTACACCCTGAGATCGTCACCTTAGTCAAAGACTATTTTGACCGCTTTCCCAATAGTTGGGTATTAAGATTAGCCAGATGTGGATTTCCCTACGGTGAACGAGAAAAATTGGAGAGTCCTTGGCCAACAATTCCCGATGTAAAAAGTTTAGCTATCTGTAGCAGGAGAGAGAATAATAGTAACTTGTTTAAAGAGAATAATTATTTATTAGAAGTACCGATCGCTCCTTTAGATAATCCTTTTAATCCTAGCGCCCTGATCGGGAAACGTCGAGATCACAAGGGTCCTCACATGGAAAACTTTGATAAAAAAGTTTGGAAAAACGAACTGGTACAACCGGCAGTTAAAGAGATTACTGCTTCCATGAGTGTCACTGGTCCGATTAAATATATTCCCTTTTGGTGTTTAGATAGATTACTGGGTTTGTATATTCAGGCCAAGTTTTTTGAGCAAGGTAAAACTATCGGTCATTGGCTGCCAGAAATAGCCGAACAACTGCGGATTGAAGATAATCCTCCTGAGTATAAAAGAACTAAACGTTTTTACTTTATTGCCGAGGTGATTCTCCTGAGAAATTTCCCTAAATACGGTTATCTTTGGAATTTAATTCTCGCTCAAGCGACGGAAGTACCCGGACGAGCTATCGATTCCCTAAAACGCAAATTCTTGCCAGAAAAACCTTCTATATCCAAGTGATCGGTAATCCAGAATAATAATAACCTAAATTTATGGAACTATGCTCTGTTTCCCAATCTAACACCTGTTCCACACGCTGATAAATTGCCGCAGCTTCCTCACTAGAATTGCCGATACAAGTTAACCCTAATTTACCAAATTCTGACAGCGCACCCATGAGATGAAAAACTGTTCCTGTTTTACTGCTACTATCAAAATGTAAGTGATGTTTAGCAATAATATCCATTAAATCATCGGGAAGTAAACCTTTGTATTGGGGTTTGTGGAGATTATCGGAGGCAATATAATACTTTTCTTGGTGAGGTTGACTGAAAAACAATCCGGTTTTTTGATCGTATTCACCATTAGTTAAAAGCTTCAAAGTCATGAAAGGATGGGTAGTTCCTCCTTTTCGCAGATTAATTTCGATCGCCTGTAAATCCCAGACTAAAGTTTCTGGATTTTTGACAGCGACGAAATCAACTCCATAGCGTTCAATTGCCCCCTTTGCTGCCAGAATTTCCCCTATTTTTAGACCTAATTCCTGTAATTGCAGGCGATAATTTTCATCGGCAGGAAAATGACAACCTAGATAAATTTGACCATCGGGACCGCCTAAAATTTGATCGTGAGTGGAAAGAATATTCACTTCTCCCGTGGGTGTAATATAACCTTGCACACTTGGCGATCGCTTTTCTTCTCCTTCAATAAAAGCTTCGACAATTGCCCCTAATTCAGCAATTCTGCCAGAAAAACTCTCCCAATTTTCATCCCTTGCTTGAAAACTCATCTTCTCTAATTGTTTGGACAAGAGATTCATTTTCTCGCTTAAATCTAGACTGTTACTATCAACAATTACCCCTAAAGGACGTAAATCTAAAACTGCATTTCCTTCTCCCGATAACCCCTCATTTAACTTCACTACCATGCGTTTTAGTTGCGGTTGACGGGACCACAAACTAGCGGCCTCATACAACAAATCCTTGACCGTATTTACCTGTAAACTACCGTCAGGATGGGGAATATTGCCTTGAGCAAAAATCTCGCGACTGCCACTTTTAGAACCCCAATACAATAAGTCTGGACTACAGGCAAATAAAGGAATATCTAATTGTAAAGACAATTCTCGCTCTAAATTAGTAGAATTAAAACAAACCATGTAGGCACGATCTCGACGCAACGCTTGCCGGATTCTTGCTACTAAGCGCGGTCTGTCCAGAATTTTTTGGGTTAAAGGTTGAAAAGAGTTATCGTGAGTTGTCAGTAATAACAGACGATTATTAGCATGGGAAAAAGGAATCCCAGGCAACAATTGCAGATAATAATCAATCACCATCCGCGCCAGTGGCTGCGCTGTTACATAGATTAAACGAGTTTTCGGGTGTCGCAACCGAATCAGAGAAAATAATAATCTTTCTTCGTAATGTAAAAAACCCGCTACTTTTTGACCGACTCTCTGATCGATACTAAAAGAAGGGACAACTAGGATATCATAATCCCATTCATCGGATTCGGGAACGTTTTCTCCCTGCCAAATCTCTTTTAATTTTTCTTGTAATTCTTGATACCGCAGACGCTTTCCTAGCATCAAATCTCTATCTAACAGCATGGTTTGTCCCACCTCTGTGGTTGCAGACACCTGTATCTTATCGATTTTTAGAGCCTGTCGTCTCCAGTGCCTTTCTTTTCTTAATATTCCCCCAGTCCCTCCGATCGTTGCCCTTAAAAAGGGATACAGTGGACTCTGTATCCCCTTTAATCACCTGAGATTGCCTTTAGCCTAGCGGGTGGAATAAGAGATCGGGATAAAAGCGATTAAATTCGATTAAAATCCCGGCGGTGAAAGTCAGCAGCGCCATAATTAACACGGGTGCGGACGAGAGAAATTTAGTAAGTCCTTCCATCTGAGTTCTCCTAGGGAATAAAAAGTCAAGGGTTTGACACAAAAATTAACGAGGGGAAACGGTAATTTCCGAATCCTTAACGGTTAATTTACCGGAAGTGGCCTCTTGTAAAGCCGCCAACGGCCAGAGAAAACCCGTTAACATTTTGCTCAAAGCGAGGGGAACATCGATGATGATTTCCTTCATTTCCGCATCTTTGCTGTCGCGCACGGCGATTAAATAGGCCCGACCAACCCAACCGATCCAACCGGTAATGTACAGGAATAGGATGCTAGGGATAAAGAAATCGCCCATGTGATCCCAACGACCATCCACAATTAGGTGCGGATAGCCTTCCGGTCCACAGAGAGCTTGGGAGTAGGTTTGAGCGCGTTTGGCTCCCGATTCGGGGTCAGGAGTGGTGTTGCGGAAACTCTTCGCTTTTTGTAGGAAAGCGGGATTTTCGCTACAAGGGGTCAGATTGGACAAATCAGCCGACGCTGGAGCGGCAAAGGTGAACCAGAGAGATAGCACCAGGGCCAGAGCGAACAATTTTCGCATAAATTGTTTCCTTTTGTTACGAAATATGAAGTTCTTTGTTCAAAAAGCGAACAATTTGATCGTACACGGAAAAAATCTTACTCCGATGAGGGGTACGAGTAAAGTTTCTATTACAAAACTATACGCAACGCTTCAGACCCCGGTGATATGAACCACCACTTGCCTTTGATGACGACTCTGACGATGTTCCCAGAGATAGATACCTTGCCAGATCCCTAAAACTAATTTACCTCTAGCGATCGGGATTTGTTCCGATGTCCGGGTTAGGACCGAGCGAATGTGAGCGGGCATATCGTCTGGCCCTTCGGTAGAGTGATAGTAGAGACTGCTATCTTCCGGGACTAACTTGGCGAAGAAATTGGCCAAATCGGTGAGAACATCGGGATCGGCATTTTCTTGGATCAGCAAAGAAGCGGAGGTGTGACAGACAAAGACACTGCATAATCCCGTCGTTATGCCCGATTCAGCCACGATCGCCTCTATGGGGGCAGTGAGACGATGGAAATTCTTGGGACTGGTGGTAATCGTCAGGGATTTTTGATATTGACGCATGGAAACCGAATCAGGGAGAAATGGGGGTGGGGGGGATTGTCCTCGATAGCAAAGGTTGTCCCGCTTGCAAGAGATCGTGAAGGTTCACCACTGCACCGATAACAGCGATCGCTGGGGCTTCAAAGCCGGTGGCTTCGATCTGGTCCATAATCGTGGTGAAAGTACCGATTAACTGCTGTTGTTGCGGTGTTGTTCCCCAGCGAATCAGGGCGATCGGTGTTTCTGGACTTCTGCCGGCCTTGGTTAACTCGCCGATAATATAGGGTAAATTATGCACACCCATATAAACAACAATTGTTTCCGCACCATGGGCGATCGCTGACCAGTTAACTTGAGGACGATATTTACCCGCCATCTCGTGGCCGGTGACGAAGGTAACGGAAGAACTATAATTGCGATGGGTGAGGGGAATACCGGCGTAGGCAGGCACGGCAATTCCTGAAGTGATCCCCGGCACGATCTCGACGCTAATTCCAGCCGCAATCAGATCGAGCATTTCTTCACCCCCGCGACCGAAAACAAAGGGATCACCCCCCTTGAGACGAACAACCACAGCATTAGTCTGGGCCTTCTCGATCAGTAAAGCGGTGATTTCCTCCTGTACTAGAGAATGACGACCGCAACGCTTACCCCCATGGATTTGTTCGGCCCTGGGGTTAATCATGGTCAGAATCGAGGGGCTGACTAGGGCATCATAGAGGACAACATCGGCATTTTCTAGGAGAACTTTCGCTTTTAAGGTCAACAAACCGGGATCTCCGGGACCTGCACCGACGAGATAGACCTTACCACAACTTTCTGATTGATTCATAGATACTGGGGAGAAAATTCCTGCTTCGATCGAATGCGCTTGATCCCTAATGTATTGTGACTGGGGCAAAATTTGGTATTTTTAGCTACAGTTACTCGGCGATCATGCGCTTTCTTCATGAAGAATTATGATCTTAACATTACTTAACCCTTAATCTAGCGATCGCTCTGATCCTAAATCCCGTTTAACAGGTATGGGGGAGTGGAAAGTGGGGAAAAGGGAGCGGGTTTTTAAAGTGGGATTGGGAGTTAATCATGCTATTAAAAACCGATTCAGTATAACGGTGAAGTTAGGCAATTGGTACGACTTGGAGGCGTAACCCAAGTGATTGTAAGACCTTAAGAACTGTGGCAAACTCTGGATTGCCTTCGATTGACAAAGCTTTATAGAGACTTTCACGCCCCAACCCTGTTTCACGGGCAATATGTGTCATCCCTTTAGATCGAGCAATATCACCTAATGCTGCTACCACTAAGCTTGGATCGCCATCTTCAAGAGCTGCTTCAAGATATGCAGCTATATCTTCTTTTGTTTCGAGATGTTCTGCCGCATCCCAAGGATAGGTTTGGATAGTAGCCATGAAAATCTCCTATAAGTCTTGTGCTAAATTTAATGCTGTTTTGATGTCCCGTTCTTGAGTTTGCTTATCTCCTCCTGCCAAGAGGATGATCAAGGTCTCGCCTCGCTGAATGAAATACACCCGATAGCCTGGGCCATAATCGATCCGCAGTTCCGATACACCTTTTCCTACTGGTTTAACATCGCCTGGATTGCCCATAGACAGGCGACGAACACGAATGTCTATAAGTGCTTTTGCTTGGCGATCCCGCAAATTGCTAAACCACTGAGAGTAGGTTTCGGTCTGGCGAATTTCAATCATGCCTTAAGTGTATCCTATGGGATACAGAAGGACAAGCAATAAAAATAAGGTGCGTTACATTTTATGAACGCACCCTACAAGATCAGCGATCGCAATAATCAATGTGCATGGTGCGTTCCCCAAAAATCGATCGCTGGAGCGGTAGAAGTTGCCTTAGGGAACGCACCCTACAAGATCAGCGTGCTGCTACGCAGTGCCTTCGGCATCGCACTTAATTAAGGATAAAAACTAGGCTTTAACTTTTAAAGGAAATCTCTCAGGATTTTTAATAATTTCTTTGCTTAAATCTACATCTAAATCTGGCCAATAAAAATGATTAGGAAAAGGCTCTTGTATATTTAAAATTTTTCTAATAGGGACATCTTGAAACCAGTAAAAATTTTGATAGGAAAGAAACATTTCTTCATTGTTTGCCAGAATCCATATTCCATGGGAAGAAATATGAGTTACTTCAGCTTGAGAAGTGTTTTGTCCAAGCATTTCTAAGTTCATTTTGTCGTTCCTCAATAATAGTTTCTATCGCTTGAAGATGATTGATGCTTACCCTTCGTTTATTATAGCAAATATTCAGTTAAAAATACAAGAAGGAGAAGCAAGAGCATAAAAATCCCCCTCAACTGGTCTAAAATTAAGGGGGAATGAGTTATATAAAAAAGCAATTTAACCGACGTTACTGGGTTCTTTTTCGGTTGAATGAGAGCGTTTTACTTTGCGTTTTAGGGTTGCACCTGCACCAAGTATTCCCAGGGAAAGAAGACTTAGGGTTGAGGTGGGTTCTAATGTTTTTGGAGGTGGACAGCTTAGTTTATTATTACCTGAACTTGTCTGTCCTTGTCCAGTAAGAGGGATAACTTGTTTTCCCGTAGGATCAGTTAAGTTAGCATCAACTCGTCCACTTCCTTCAGCTTTACTAGAGGTATCACACTTCGTTTCAGCTTTATTGTCATTTCCTATTTGTACATTTACATTGGTAACATTTGTGGTATTTATTTGAATATTATTGTATCTCCAACCTGATAATAATTGTCCTGATTCAAATACGCCACCTCCTGTTAGAGTTTCAGAAAAAATTGTTAAATCAAATTCTGAACCAGGAATAACATCATCTGGTACTGTACTTGTTATTGCTCCTGTTAAGCTGACAGTGATTCTTTGCGGTGGTGCACCTAGTAAATCTAATCCTGGTGCTGTTATCAAAAGACTCGCTTCATAGGCATGAGTCATATTATTAAAATCAAAAATAAAGTTTGAAGACTCTGAAGAATCTAGTGTAAAATTTACTAATCCTGTATTAATTGTTTGTCCATCAATTGTAATATCGAACGGCTCTATTATACCTTTAAATATTTCATAAGATCCAGAAATACCCCCACCTAGGCTGATAGCAAGAGCATTCATGGACAAAGAGGAACTCAAGAAACTAGATACAATAAATACAAACGGTTTAAGTCGCATTTTGTGACTTCCCACCTCCAATATAAAATACCACCGTATTCTAAATACGTTGAAATTTTCCTTCAAGGCTTTTAAAGTCATATAAAGTTATATAAAGCAGTATTAAGAAAAATAACTTAAATCTAAAAATAATATTAAATTGACCGTACACCTTATAATGTCATATAATGTCGGGTAAAAGCTTATTAATCTTGACTCTGTGTTTAAAAATGAACAATTTTGATATTCACTCTTTAATTACAACTGTTGATAATCTCATCTTTTCCTATACAGGAGAGAATTTAGATGATGTTCAGTCTGAAATCTTAGAAGGGGTGATTAATCACCAAAAATACACAGAAATCGCTAAAAATCATCATCGTTCCGAGAAATATGTCAAGGATGTAGCCGGTAAGCTATGGAAAACCTTATCGGAAATTTTAGGAGAAGAAGTTAATAAAGCTAATCTTAGGTCTAGTCTGCGAAGGTATTATTATAATGTCGCTAACAATAATGTCGTTAACGGTGTCCAAATTAATAAAGGTCATATCTGTAATCAACTACCAGAAAACCAATTACAAAAATTTGATCCAGAAGAAGAATATAAACTCGAAATCGCTACAGAATTGATGAAAGAAGGCTTAACCGTCGAACAAATTGCTAGAGTGTTAAAACTTCCCTTAGAATTAGTTAAAGAGCAACTTGAAAAACCTAAGCAAACTAATTAATGGTGGTATTTGGCACTGGCAGAGCATTTCTAAGTTCAATAATAATTTCTATTTTAATAAACTTCATCATGAGAGCCAATATCAACGAGACAACCATTAAGGTTACAATGAAGGAATCAGATTTCAGGAAATAGCCATGAAACGAGATGAAGTACTAACAATTCTCGCAAAACACCGAGAACAATTAGAAAAACTAGGGGTAAAATCTCTGTCTCTATTTGGTTCAGTAGCAAGGGATGAAGCACGTTTTGACAGTGATGTAGATTTATTGGTAGAATTTAGTAAAGCGGTAGGGTTATTTGAGTTTATCGAGGTACGACTTTACTTAGAAGATATATTAGGATGTTCTGTTGATTTAGGTACTCAAGATTCTTTAAAAGAACATTTACGACAACCTGTATTAAAGGATGTGATTAATGCCTTTTAGAGATTGGCAACTTCGTCTTCAAGATATTATTGAATCCATTGATGAAATCTTGGAATGGACGGCTAATATGACCTTTGAAGATTTTAGCTCAAATCGAGTGACTCTTAAAGCAGTTCTTTATAATTTAGGAATTATTGGTGAGGCATCTAGAAATATTCCTAGTGAGATACAATTGCGTTATTCTCAAATTCCTTGGCGTTTAATGGGAGATATGCGAAATGTCATTTTTCATGAATATTTTCGGGTAGAATTGGCAATTGCTTGGCGGACGATTGAAAATAATCTAACTCCATTGCGTTCACAATTACAGGAAATTTTAGAAAATGAAGCCGAAAATTAATCTATAAAATTCCCCCTCAACTTATTCAATTAAGGGGGAATGAGTTATATAAAAAAAGCAATTTAACTGACGTTCTTGACAAAAGGCCATAACCTGTGCCTTGGAAGGAATTAAGAGAATTTCTGATGCCCTCTTCCCTGGTAGAAATCAAGGAAACCCCCCATAAATCTAACTCGGTTTCAGCAAATATGCTCGCTCCCTGTCCATTGAGAAATATTACAATAAACACGGGTACACCAAGAAAAGT
>NZ_JASJFB010000565.1:0-10214 GCF_030065455.1 Microcystis sp. M53602_WE12
AAATCATCAGACCTCAATCTCCATTATAACGAGTTTGGGGTCTAAATCCTGTTTAAAAGGTATAGGAGAGGGGGAATTATAAATTATGAAGTGGGGAAGTGGGGAAGTGGGGAAGTGGGAAGAATAAATAAAAATAATCTCCTGTCTCCTGTCTCCTGTCTCCTGACTCGGAGACCAGTGACTCCTTACTCCTCAGTCTAACGTCTGTGAGGAATTGAGAAATTGGGGATGAGATGTTAGTACAATCGGGGAATAGTAAAAGAAAAAACCCCTATTGCTCATGAGTCAAAATCCCAATTCTTCCTCGCGACCACTGCAGCCGCTGCCGGTTCCCTCCATGCCGATACCTCCCTCAGAGTTAATCACGGAAATCAGCATGGGGATAACTGAAGAAATGACGCAACAAGTGGCGACACCGACCAAAAACGTGCCGAATATGCCGCAAAATGGTCAAATTTCCGCCCCACGTCCTCCCCAAAATCGCGCTCCCAGTCAGGCTGCTTCTCCCCAAACGCCACCCCGGCCGGGTCGCGCTCCCAATCAACCCACCTTAGAACATTTGCTCCGGATGGCCTTTGATCGGGGTTATTCGGACGTTCACCTAGGAGTTGGAGAAAAACCCCGGATGCGGGATCGTGGTGAAATGATTATTCTCAACTATCCTGAAATTGACATCAACACTTTTTATAGTTGGTTACGGGAAATCCTAGGGGAAGAAGAAATCCTTCGCTTTAAAAAAGACCTAGAATTTGACGGTGCAACTCAGTACGAATTCGCTAGGGTGCGGATTAATATCTTTGAAAGTCTGCGCGGTCCTGGGATGGTTTTGCGTCTAATTCCCATGAAAATCCTCACTATAGAACAATTGGGCTTACCGGCTGTGTTACGGAATGTGTGCGATGTGCAGAAGGGATTGATTTTAATCACCGGTCCGACGGGTTCAGGGAAAACCACCACCCTAGCAGCCATGGTCGATTACATAAATAAAGAACACGCCAAACATATTATCACCATCGAAGACCCGATCGAATTTGTCCATCAAAGTCGTCGCAGTTTGATCAAACAAAAGGAAGTGGGAATACACACCCATGAGTTCGATAATGCCCTAAAAGCCTCTTTGCGGGAAGACCCAGATATTATTCTGGTGGGGGAGATGCGGGACAAATCCACCGTTAATACTGCCCTGAAAGCTGCCCAAACTGGTCACTTAGTTATGGGAACCCTGCACACCAACAGCGCCGTTAAAACCCTGGAGCGGATTTTAACTCTTTATACCGCCGAGGAACGGGAATCGATGCGGGTGGCGATCGCAGAATCCTTGGTTTGTATTATTTCCCAGGGTTTATGTCGCACCACCGACAGTAAACGGACCGCTTTTCACGATATTCTCGTCAACACAGAAACCGTCAAAGATTACATTTGCAGCGGCAAAAATGACGAAATTATCGAATTAATGAGAGATGGCGAATACCATGGCATGATTACCACTAATCAATCTCTGTTTAACCTCTATCAAGAGGGACGGATTAGCGATGAGGTCGCCCTGGAAATGTCCCCGGTTCCCAATGAAATGGCGATGATGCTGCGGGGTAGAATCTAGAAAAACCCTGAAGGAAATCCTTGAGGGGTCAAGAGTTTAGTAGTCTAGAAAAATAGAAGCTCCTATTGATTCCCTAGGGGAACCCCTCAAGTGACCACTTCCGCGATTGTGTTGCCCGATATTTTTAAAGGCATCGCCCTGTTTACCCCCGGGGGCGACCTGATTTACTGTATCGATCCTGATAAACAAACTCATTGGCATCTGAATCTCTGCGCTGCTCTCCAGTCCGCTTTAGGGTTGCCAGAACCCCCCCATTTTTTAGTTCCTAGTTTTACCGCTACCATCGATCGCTGGCGAGATCCCTACAGTCACCGTATTCATACTAGAGCCGAAGTCTATCCCCTTGTCCGTCGCTATCAGCCTTTATTAAATGCTATTTTCGCCACGGACGAGCGAGCTTGGTTTACTGTACCTTGGCAGGAACAATCCTCTAATCCCACTATCTTAGAAACCTATCGTCAGCAGTTTCCCCAACTTTGGCAATCCCACGATCTGATTCTCCGTTATCAGGAGCGCCCCGCAACGACTTCGGGGATTAGTGCTGACTCTGACTATACTAACCCTAGTCCCAAGGGTTATGTTTTGCGGTTATTTGTCTCCGGCAATAATGCCAATACTAAACACACCCTAGAATCGATCCATCAGCTTCTAGAGCGAGAATTACACCATCCCTATACCCTGAAAGTGATCGATATCTCTAAGCATCCAGAACAAGCGGAATCTAATCATGTCTCTGCTATTCCCACTTTAGTCCGGGTTTGGCCGCAACCGGTGAAACGCATCATCGGCGAATTTGAGGATTTACCGCGAGTATTACAGATTATCGCCACCGCTTAGGGGTTAAAGACTTCTGACTCGATTCCTCGCCACCATTCGCCCAATTTCATTAAGTCTTGCTGAATATCATCCAATTCTTGGATATATTCCTGTTGGGAAAGACTGGCACGACGTTCTTGCAGTTTTTTGAGACGCAATTGCACCAACAGCCAAGGCTTAGAAATACCGTTAGTTTCTTCGATATAGCGAGCGATATCCTGACTATCCATAGTTTTTTACTGTTATTATCCTATATTTTCTCAAATTAACCCGAGACTCCTTTTTTTTAGTTGCAGAAGATTATGTTTGATTTTAGCCACTATTACCCCTACGCCGAATTAGTTTCTTTCCTGAAAAACCTAGCCTCATCCTATCCTAATTTAATTAGCCTCACCTCGATCGGTAAAAGCTACGAAAATCGAGATATCTGGTTAACTACCCTAACAAATCAAGCCACAGGCCATTATTTAGAAAAACCTGCCTATTGGATCGATGCTAACACCCATGCGGGGGAAGTAACAGGCTCTGCCGTCGCTCTCTACACTATCTCCCATCTTTTGCGCCAATACGGTCATAATTCCCAAATTACCAGACTTCTTGACCATTACACTGTCTATATTTTGCCGCGATTAGCCGTGGATGGAGCGGAAAAATATCTCACTACTCCCTATCTGTTACGATCGAGTATTCGCCCCTATCCCCACACGGATGAGAAACCGGGGCTATATCCTGAAGATATTAACGGCGATGGTTTAATTCTACAAATGCGCCAAAAAGATACCTGTGGCGCTTGGAAAATTTCTGAACAAGATCCTCGCATTATGGTGCGTCGCGAACCGGAGGAATTTGAGGGAACTTTTTACACTTTGCTCACCGAAGGTTTAATCCGCGATTACGATGGCTATAATTTTACCACTGCCCCCACCCTAGAAGGCTTAGATTTTAACCGCAATTATCCCGTTTATTGGGTTCCTGAAGGGGAACAACAGGGGGCCGGAGATTTTCCTTTTTCGGAGCCAGAAACCCGTGCAGAAGCGGAATTTTGGGCAAATAACACTAATATTAATGGCTTCGTTACCTATCATACCTATTCAGCAGTCATGTTGCGTCCCTATAGCACCCATCCCGATGAATATTTCCCCGTGGAAGACTTAGAAATGTATAAATATATTGCTGACAAGGGAAAAGCAATGACTGGTTATGAATGCGTTTCTGTCTATCACGATTTTCGTTATCATCCCAAAGAAGTGACTAACGGTGCCATGGATGATTACGGTTACGATCATTTTGGTTGGTATGGTTTTACGGTGGAGTTATGGGATGCACCCACCCAAGCGGGAGTGAAAAAAGATGATTATATTCAATGGTTTCGCTGGCATCCTTTGGAAGATGAATTGAAGTTACAGCGTTGGAATGATGAGAATTTGGCGGGAAAGGGTTTTATTAATTGGCAAAGTTTTGATCACCCCCAATTGGGAGAGGTGGAAATTGGCGGTTGGGACTTTAAAAATGTCTGGCAAAATGCCCCAGAAAAGTATTTACCAGATTTATGTGAGAAACAATGTCAGTTTACTATTGCCCATGCTTTAATGTCACCTCTTTTAGCTATCTCTCGTCTTGATCTTAAGTCGGAGGGAAATGGTATTTATCATCTGGTTTTACAGTTAGAAAATCAGGGATTTTTACCCACTTATACCAGTAAAAAGGCACTGGAAAGAAAGATCGTTCGTCCCATTCAAGTCAAGTTAAATTTAGCCGATGAGGTGAGTTTAATAGTGGGAAAATTAGAGCAGGAAATCGGTCACTTAGAAGGGCGATCAAATAAAGTATATAGTAGCCTCGCTCATGGTTTAGATTATCGCTGTACGGTGGAATGGGTGATTAAAGGAGTTTCTGGTCAAGAAATCGAGATTATCGCTATAGCTGAAAGAGCCGGAACAGTCAGACAAAAAGTGATTTTATAGAGCTATTTTGTTCGATAAAATTGTTAAATAAGTCTCGTTAGATTCCGTGGGTAAAACTCGTAGTTTTTGGCTGCGAAGATCTGGTTCTAATCCCAAAGCTTCTAAAGGAATTACTCCTAATAAGTTGTTTTGACCTCCAGGTAATTCCAAACATTCAAAAGTCCCTTCCCGTCCCGCAATAATCAAGGTAGCATCGCGAAAAATTCTCGCTTTTCCTATCCCTTTAGCCGTAGCCACATCTACTTCTTTTAAAAGCTGTAAACCCAAGCTGGAGATTACTTCCGGCACCAGACAAAGAGTAGTTGCTCCCGTATCCACCAAGACATTTTCTAGGGTAAGAGAGCGAATTTGTTCCGGTGCGATCATACCATCCTCTGCACGAATTTGATCCGCTCGATTGATAACTGTAATGCTGGTGTAGATTTTGCCCATATCTTCTGCAATAATTGCTGGATTAACCATAACACTACCCTCAATTCTACCCCTAAATTATACCAGAATAACTGCTAACAACAATGTCTAAGTAGGGCTTGCGGCAAAAAGTTTTTCGTGGGGACAGGGTGTGGGGTGTGGGGTGTGGGGTGTAGGGTTTTACCGATTTTGAGGGGGTCAATTACCTAATTTTCAGGGAAAAAGTCCAGGGATTTTACCCCCGATCACTCCAATGGTAGGCACTTTTTGAGGGAAAAAAAGTCTAAAAGTCTTACCCAACAAGGTTTTTAGATTTATTCAGCCAACCCTAAGTAATTTTAATTATTAATCCGGCCATCGGGCATAATTGCACCGCGGAAGTTAACTCCCATCAGATTAGCACTCATTAACTCGGCACGAGTTAGATTAGCATTAGTTAAATCGGCACCGGTGAGATTTGCTCTAGCAAAGAAAGCATCGATTAAGTCAGCTTCGCTGAAATTAACTCCTGAAAGATTAGCCCTTCTTAAGTCAGCATGATTCATTCTTGCTGCTTGAAAATTAGCTTGACTAAGATTAGCTCGATCGAATTTTATTTGAGTCATAATTGCACTATGGAAATTTGCCTGCATTGCTTCTGTATCGGTCATTTTTGACCGCACTAAATTGGCTCCCGCTAGATTTGCCCCCACTAAATGCGCCCCGATTAAATTAGCATCAGTAAGTAAAGCATCTTGGAGATTAGCATTAGTTAAATCCGCTTTTCTGAGGTCAACATTGCACAAATTAGCCTCCTTTAAATTGGCTCCTACTAGATTTGCACGCACCAGATCAACCCCTTTCATATTAGCCCCTTGCAGGTCGGCGCGATAGAGATTAGCACTTTGTAAATTAGTGTTATGATTTTTCTTTTCCTGACGCATATTTGTTCCCCGCAAACAAGCACCAGTGAGGTTAGCACCACTTAAATCAGCCCCCCGTAAATCCGCCCCGATTAAGTTAGCATCAAGTAACGTCGCTAGGGTTATATCGGTATCACGAAGATTAGCACCTTGTAGCAGCGCTCCGTGTAAATTGGCACTGCGTAAATCTGCCCCATTTAAGTCAGCTTGGTTGAGACTAGCACCGCTTAAATTAGCTGTCACAAGATTAGCTTGAGCGAGATTAGCCCGGTTAAGATAGGTAAAGAGAAGATTGGCTCCGTGCAGATCTGCTTCATTTAAAACAATGCCAATTAAGTCAGCACCAACTAAATTAACTCCTGGTAATTTTAAGCCACTAAATTGAGTTTCTCCTGCGGCATAACGTTCAATTAATTCGTTGGGTTTCATAGGTAGAATGTCCAGATAAATTTGGATAAAAAATTAAAGAATTTTTTGTAAAGTTTGCACCAGAATACTGGCGGTTTGAACGTTAGCATCCGTATCCATTTGGGTTTGAGCAATATTGTATAGTTGAATTTCGATATCCTTGAGAGATTTCCCACTTTCGATGAGTTGTTGTAGTAAATCTTCTAGGGTATAACTTCGCAGAGTTGACCAATCTTGACCGCTCCGATCCCAAGGATGAAATAGGAGCGAGAAAATCAATATTTTGGCGCGTAAAGGATTAGCATACTGGAAAATTTCTAAACGAATTTCAAAGGGGTCGTAGGCGGGAATTTGTGGGGAATTACTGGGGTTGTTATTTGAGGAAGCCGGCTCGGCAAAGGGCAATTCCATGACTAATTGTGGTTCATTTAGATTGATGATCGAAGAGGAAAAATCCACAGGTTCACTTCTAGAGGGGGAGAAAGATGTGGTTTTAGCCGCAGAATCAGAATCATTCTTTAGATGAACTATTTGAGTGTTCAAGATTTGACTTTTTGACTCATTATCCTCTTCTTCGTCATCGTTATCAGTATCGTAGAGAGGCTCTAGTTGGGTAAGAATAATATCGGCTAGGGCTAGGTAGAGAGCTTTTTTATTAATCTTTTCGGCAACTTGCTTGAAAGTTTGTCGCAAGCTTAGGAAATTGGGATTGTTTCGCTGAAGTTCTAAAACAATATTTTTTAAGCCATAATTATTAATCACCGCTTGATCGTTTTCCCAACGATTTTTACAAGCGGCAAACATTAATTTTTGAATTCTCGCTGTCTCTCGATGATTTTCTATTCCACTAACCACCTGTCTTAATAAATTATCTTCCTCGTTGTTGACATCATTATTAACGGTGGTGAAGCTAGGGTTAACTTCCGGTTTCACTGGTAATAATTGATTGTCGTAGGCGGCAGCAACATTACTATATAATTGACTGATTTGCTCGATAATAACCGTGGCTACTCCCAGATAAGCTTTAGGACGATTGAGGGTTTTAACTAATTTATAAACAGAAAAAGTTAATTGTTCTTTATTGGTTTTGAGTTGCACTAACTCCTTCACCAGGTCTTCCATAGCCACACTGTTCAAAATATTAGGCTCATTTTCCCAATATTTTTTACAGATACAAAAGATTAATTTTTTGATCCGTAATTTTTCTTCGTGGCTGTCGAGATAGCGAACTACATCATTAAAAACGTCGATGGATAATTGCATAGTAACCTCTGATCCGAGAAAGGAGCCAGCCCTCGCACGCCTCTACTATAGCGGTATGCTATTGGTCTCTCGCGAGTCAGCTTGCCAGAATATATAAGTTATTCCTCGCTTTTAGTGCCTGAAAATATCCTAACCTAAAAGCGTGGCACTATTGAGTTGGGGTTGCCGGATCTGGTCTATCTTCCCTAAGAGTACCCAGCCTAATTCCTCAAATTAGCAAACGATGATTTTTTCGCCTGGCTCGTTTTTAGTACAAATGTTCGGACAAAATCGGAGTAAAGTCTTTAAGTTTAGACGACCGATGCCCGATAGGGTTAGAGTAATCAGGGAGAAACTGATTTATCGAGAGGCCATATCATCCCATGCTAGAACTCTACCAATTTGAATTATCTGCCTATTGTGAGAAAGTCCGTCTCATCCTCGACTATAAAGGTCTTGCCTATAAAAAAAGGGACGTGGTGCCGGGGGTGGGACAATTGGAATTATTCCGTCTTTCCGGACAGCGACAGGTTCCCGTCCTCAAGGATGGCGATACTTATATTGCTGACTCGACGGAGATTGCTTTTTATCTCGATCGCAAGTATCCTGAAAAACCAATTATCCCCACAGATCCCCTACAACGGGGTCAATGTTTATTAATCGAAGAATGGGCCGATGAATCCCTGGGATTAAAAGGAAGAACCGCTTTTCTCGGCGCTTTTGCCCAAAATCAAAACTTTCGTACCGCTTTTTTACCCCAGGAAACTCCCGGTTTTATGCGCTTGTTGCTGGGTTCCATGCCGGGGGAATTAATTGATATTTTGGGGGCGGGTGTAGGTCTGGGAAAAGATGCTATCAATACAGCGAAAAAGGGGCTACAACAGGATTTAGAGGCTTTGAACCTCATTTTAACCAATCGTCCCTATTTAGTCGGGGATCGGCCCACTTTAGCCGATTTAGCCGTGGCGGGATTAAGTGTGCTGCTTCAGTTTCCCCAGGGTTCCTATCTCAACTTACCCAGGGAATTGCAAGGCAAGGGGATTCCGGGGTTAGCCGATAATAGCGCCTACGAGGGCTTTTTTGCTTGGCGCGACCGTCTTTATAGTCAATACCGTCAAACTATCACCCCGGGAAGTTCCACCCCTCCTATCGATTCCCCCAACTCCATCCAGATTGAATAGCAGCGCTTGACTAGGCTGGTGGGGTTTGGGGTGTGGGGTGTAGGGTGTAGGTTGTGGGGTGTGGGGTGTGGGGTGTAGGGTGTGGGGTGTAGGGTGTGGGGTGTGGGGAGATTAAATAAAAGCAATCTACTGATCACTGATTACTGATCACTGATTACTGATTACTGTTAAGATTCCCGTAAAACGTAGCCCACACCACGCACGGTATGAATGAGGCGTTTTTGACCACCAGCCTCCATCTTCAGGCGTAAATAGCGAATATACACCTCAATAACGTTTGATTCTCCTTGAAATTCGTCTCCCCAGACATTTTCGAGAATTTGATCCCTCGATAATACTTCTTTGGGGTGAATCATGAGGTAGCGCAGCAGTTCAAATTCCTTCATCGTCAACTCAATATTTTTGTTTTTATAGGAGAGACGACGACTGGCTAAATCTAATACTAAGTCACCGAAACCCAATTGTTCGGGGGTAATTTCCAGAGGTTGCAGGTAAAAACGGATTAATTTGAGAAAAGATTGCGAATTATAGGGTTTGAGAAAATAATCGTCGGCTCCCGCTTCCAAACAGGCGAGACGTTCTTCTAGGGTTTCTTGAGATACTAACAAAATAATATAAACGCGACTTCCCTGGGAACGTAAACGACTACAAAAATTCACACCAGCCTCCGCTGCGAGGAAGCGATCGAGTATAATCATCGCTGGCTGCCAACTTTTCACTTCTGGGAAAGCGATATCAATGCTAGGCACGATCAGGGGACGATAACCTGCTTCTTTCAAGTCCGCACTAGCTAGTTTAGCGATATTCTCCTCAATTCCCACCAAGAGAATTGAAGAATTCGGAACGGATGTACTCATAAATCAGCAGCGGTAAAGAAATAGGAAAGACAGGGAGGGGACTACCTAATTATAGTTAATTGATTCTTGCCTAACCGATTTAATAAAAAAGTTAACGCTGTGGTGCGTTGGACAAAATTACCATTGATAGACCAACCGGTCACTCGATCGGGGGACGACCAAAGGCTAAGATGATCCACAGGCGGATCCGCATAAAAATTTTCTCCACCGCTACCCAATAAACAGGAACTCCAATGGGTAAAATAATCGTGACTAAGGCGATAAATGGGAAAATTACCGATTAATGGCACTCCCCACCCGTCTAGAGCTATTAAAGCTGCAATTTTTGCCCCTTGAGCTTGCCAATAATGAGCTAAAGCGATCGCATTTACCACCCCCGCACTAAACCCAATCAAGGTTAGAGCTTCTCCCGGTGAAAAAGCTTTATTTAAGCAAGAAAAAGGCGAAATAATAATATAGGGACTTAATTTGACCGATTGGCTCCCCAGATGTCCTAAAAAATCCTCGGTCAATCTAGAA
The DNA here is from genome assembly GCF_030065455.1 of Microcystis sp. M53602_WE12. NCBI lineage: Bacteria > Bacillati > Cyanobacteriota > Cyanophyceae > Chroococcales > Microcystaceae > Microcystis > Microcystis sp. M53602_WE12. The sequence continues at coordinate 9,901 of NZ_JASJFB010000565.1, forward strand.
TCATGAAAACCCGTACAAATTACCAAAGACATAAAGTTAAGTAAAAATCTATGAGGGGTCAGTTATCAGTTATCAGTAATCAGTAATCAGTAATCAGTCATCAGTCATCAGTTTTTTCTCCCTGCTCCCCTACTCCGTCTCCCCACACCCTACATCCCACACCCCACACCCCACACCCCACACCCCACACCCCACACCCCACTTCCCCACTTCCCCACTTCCCCACTTCCCCACACCCCACACCCCACACCCTACACCCCACTTCCCCACTTCCCCACTTCCCCACACCCCACACCCCACTTCCCCACTTCCCC
>NZ_JASJFB010000390.1:0-7284 GCF_030065455.1 Microcystis sp. M53602_WE12
AGCACGTCTAACAACTCTTACCCGTTTAATCTGTTGCTCTGAATAATAAACTAATGTCTTTTGACTACACCATAAATCAAATTCTCCTGCTTTAAAGCCATCGGTAAATCTGATTTTACGTCGATTATCAGATAGTTTGTAGCCCGTTAGTTTATACTCAACCGAACGGCTATGCTTTTTGAACCGAGGAAAACCCTTTTTCCCAAGTATCTTAGCATGACAATTCTGGTAAAACCTAGTAATTGATTGCCAGGCTCTATCAGCAGCCGATTGACGAGCTTGAGAGTTTAATTTATTAACCCAAGGGGTCTCTTTATTATTAGCTAGTACCGCACAAAGTTTTTGGAGATCATTGCGGGTTGTTCCTTTATTTTCTATCCAATAACGAACACAAGAGTTACGCACAAACTGAGAAGTTTTGATAGCTTCATCAAGCTGGTGATATTGCTCTGGGGTTCCGTTTTTTAGCTTTGCTTCTACGACTAGCATCTAACAATCCACGACCATTGGTTAAATTAATTATAACACAGTTTACCTACAGATGGTAGAATTAAACCGATGCTCCGCGGTTGATATTCTGGTCGGATTTCATCCCCCGCAAAGGTGAGTATCTTGTCGAAAAATGTAGCGGGGGCATTCATCCGACATTTTAGGTAAATTCCGAATTATCTAGAAGATGGATTTAGGTTTAAATGTGACTTAGATCACATACAATCGGGGTTTCCTTTCGCTAACTTAATTAGCAGGGTACGCTGCCTAAATTTTTAGTAATCTGGGCATAGTCCGCAAGCTTGGCCGGGTAAGCCAAGGGGAATTTTCCCAAACTTGCCAAGCTAAAAGGGATCGACTCGATCAGTACAATGACCCAAAATAGGGGCATCCTCAGAAGGGAGCATCTACTATCTAATCACAATTGACCCCTTTATGGTCATAGCCCTAAAATCCATCCGCTTACTGATTTAGGAGGGCTGAATCAAATAACCATGGCTAGTCTAAACACTGGACAAAGACAAACAAGAGACGAAGAACAGCTACTATACGATTATTGGCTCGACCGCGCCAGGACCGATTCCCCCGAGCAATTAATCGAGAATTTTCGTCGTCTGTTTATCGAAGGTGGCGGTTATCAAGAAGCTCCTATTTATTTAGCCCTAGAGCGTCTTGTCAAGGCCAAAGATCCCGAAATTCGTTTTTATCATTTCTTTAACCGCTGCTGTCATATTTTAATGAATCGATGGCAAACGCAGCCCGCCCATCAGCCAGCAATTCCCGAATTGGTATCGCTGCTGGAAAATTTGCCCTCCCCACCTCCCGGACATTACAGCAGCCCCAATAATTTGCGCCATCTGGTCAAAAATTTTACCCTCTCGGATGACTACGTTAGGATGCAGCGTCTGGCGAGAATTATTAGCGGCCAATACAGCGAAAAAACCGCCGCTTCCCTAGGAACCCTGATTAATCGTTATCCCTATCTCTATGATTACTATTTACTCGGTGATGACAGTCCCCGAGAACAGCGACAAACCGTTAGACGTATTAAGGTGAAAACCGAGAGCCGTTTCGAGGTAAATCTCTCTCGTTATGTCACCTATCAGGTACGTTTGGCACAGGTTGCTCATAGCCCAAAAATCAGGGAAGAAGCGGGGAGAATCATTCAACCAGTGGAAAATCCCACCCTGCTCAATGATAAGGAGCTAAATCGCACCCTCAAGTATTATCTGGGGACGGTAGCAGGAAATTATACTTATAAGTATCTTTCGCAAAATTTTCTGGCGAATACAGTTTATACCCGTACCTATAAAGATTTTAAAAATGATCTCTACGATTATCTAATTACCTCCTTAGACTACGGCAAGGGGCAATTTCACCAAAAACTCGACGATATCCTGCAAAATACTCTACCCCACTGCGATCAACAAAAACCGAGTGAATTTCTCATGCTGCGTACTTCTAGCCAACTGTTAAATTATCTGGTGGTGGAAAGCGGCCAAAAACCCGATCATTACATTTTTATGGATATGATCACCAATATGGGGGTAACTCGGACTGTGGGGTTATTGCTCAAGTTGATTTTGATCTGTCCCAAGGCAAAACCCCACTTAGATAAACGTTTTTCGATTCTATTTAACCACTACGAGAGTTATTCTCGCGAGCGGGTGCCTTGGTTGGTTAAATCCCTAGAAAATCTGCAAGTAGCTTTTAGTATTCATTTCGGTCAAGCTGATTTGTCCTGTCTCCGTCAAATCCAGTGATGGGAAGTGGGGAAGTGGGAAGTAGGAAGTGGGAAATGGGGAGATGGGGTGTGGGGTGTGGGGTGTGGGGTGTGGGGTGTGGGGTGTGGGGAGAATAAATAAAATAATCTCCTATCTCCTGACTCCTATCTCCTGACTCCTATCTCCTATCTCCTATCTCCTATCTCCTGACTCCTGACTCCTGACTCCTGAATCCTGAATCCTGAATCCTGACTCCTGACTCCTGACTCCTGACTCCGTCAAATCGATTAAAAAGTTAAGTAATCTCAACTTCTAGCCAATGCTGACCCGGAGCTAGGGGATAATTAAACCATCGTCATTTAGGCTGCGTTTATCCGTGAAAATTATCGTTATCGGCAGTGGTGGTCGAGAACACGCCTTGGCTTGGAAACTGCTGCAATCGCCCGAGGTAGAACAAGTGTTCTGTATTCCAGGTAATGGGGGAACGGCAATTTTACCTCAATGTGAAAATATCCCCATAGCAATGGAGGATTTTGCCGAAATTAGCCGCTTTGCCCGAGAAAATTGCGTCGATCTGGTGGTTGTCGGGCCAGAATATCCCCTCTCCCTCGGCATTACCGATCATCTTCTCGGCCAAGAAATTGCCGTTTTTGGCCCCACACAAACCGGGGCCTTAATTGAATCGAGCAAATCCTGGGCAAAAGAATTAATGAGCGAAGCAGCAGTTATCACCGCCGTCTCAGAAACCTTTACGGATGCAGAATTAGCAAAAACTTATATCCGAGAGCAAGGAGCGCCAATTGTGGTGAAAGCTGACGGATTAGCCGCAGGAAAAGGGGTAATTGTCGCCGAAACCGTAGATACGGCCCTAGAAGCGATCGATGATCTTTTTACCAGTGGCTTTACTAAAGTCGTGGTGGAAGAATTCCTAGAGGGAGAAGAAGTGTCTATCCTCACCCTCACCGATGGGATCAGCTTTCGTTCCCTGCTACCCGCCCAAGATCACAAGCGGATCGGTGAAGGCGATACCGGCAAAAATACCGGCGGTATGGGAGTTTATGCCCCCGCACCCATAGCCACCGCCGCCATTATCGAAGCGGTAAACCGAGACATCCTCGCCCCCATCGTCGCCACCCTACAAAAACGCGGCATTGACTATCGGGGAGTCCTCTACGCGGGTTTAATGATTTCCCCCGCCGGAGAGCCAAAAGTTCTCGAATTTAACTGTCGTTTTGGCGATCCCGAAACCCAAGCGGTTTTACCCCTACTGGAAACTCCCCTGGCACCGCTACTGCTGGCTTGCGCTCAACAAAAATTAACTGATTTCCCCTCTTTACAATGGCGATCCGGTAGTGCCGTTTGTGTGGTGGCCGCGTCTGCCGGTTATCCCGACCACTACGAAAAAGGCCAGTTAATCACTGGAATTAAGGCAGCTGAAACCGCGGGAGCGATCGTTTTCCACGCCGGCACGGTTTTAAAACACGGCGATATCTTCACCGATGGCGGCCGCGTCTTGGGTGTCACGGCTATGGGAGCTAATTTTAATCAGGCGATCGAACTTGCCTATCAATCGGTGAAAAGGATACACTTTCAGGGCATCTATTATCGTCGTGATATCGGCCACCGGGTAAGGGAAAAATAAGGTTTTGAGGATTAATTTATGAGCCAATTTCCCTTTTTTTCCGCATCTCTCACCGCTAATCCTCACCTGATGCCAAACCTCTTTCTAGGGCAATCCCTGACAAAAGCGCATCTGATTTGTCAAAAAACCAGTAACTATTGATAAAATCATGAAACTGAATCGCCCAACCAAATTGCCATCCCTATGCGAATTTTGCTCTATTCTTATAACTATTATCCCGAACCGATCGGCATCGCTCCCCTGATGACAGAATTAGCGGAAGGATTGGTTAAAAGAGGTCATCAAGTCAGAGTTTTAACCGCTTTTCCTTGGTATCCTAATAGTGAAATCGATCCCGAATACCGAGGAAAAATCTATCTAGAAGAAGAACTAAATGGTGTTAAAATTCAACGTTCCTACGTCTGGGCGCGTCCCCAAAGAAGTTTAAAAAATCGAATTTTCTTTGAATTGAGCTTTGTTTTTTTGAGTTTCTTTCAGGCTCTCAAGGGTGAAAAACCCGATCTAATTTTCTTAACTGTCCCCGGATTACCCGTTTGCGTTCCCGCCGCTTTATTGAGTAAATTATATGGGATACCGATTATTCTAAATTTACAGGATATTTTGCCCGATGCGGCAGTTCATGTGGGATTATTAACTAATGAGAAAATGATTAAAGTTTTTAGTCGTCTCGAAAAATTTGCCTATCAAAATGCCAGCAAAATCTCGGTTATTGCCGATGGTTTTACCAAAAATCTCCTAACTAAAAATGTGCCGAGTCAGAAAATTATTGAAATTCCTAATTGGGTGGATGTCAGCTTTATTAAACCTCTGCCGAAAACCAATAATTATTTTCGCCAAGAAAATCATCTTGAGGGCAAATTTGTTGTTTTATATTCTGGCAATATTGCCCTAACCCAACCCCTAGAAACCCTGATCGATGCTGCAGTTTACTTAGTTGACATCCCTGAGATTAAAGTGGTAATTGTTGGTAAAAAAGAAGCACTTGATCGCCTAGAAAAGTATCGCCAACAACAGGGGGCCAGTAATGTGCTTTTATTACCCTTTCAAACCCGGGAAAAATTACCAGAAATGTTAGCAGCCGCCGATGTGGGTATGGTGATGCAAAAACATAACGTTATTTCCTTTAATATGCCGTCCAAAATTCAGCTATTATTAGCTAGTGGTCGTGCTATTATTGCTTCTGTTCCCGCCGATGGAACCGCCGCTAGGGCGATCGAGCGTAGTGGTGGTGGTTTGGTGGTTACTCCTGAAGATCCAGAGGCATTAGCTACAGCCATTTTAAAGCTATATAAAAACCCAGATTTAGCAACTATACTAGGAGAAAAAGGACGACAATACGCAGAGGAAAATTATGCCTTTGAAAAGACTTTGGATCAATACGAAAAGCTTTTTTCTCAAGTAGTTAGTTAATAGACCTCTTGTAAAAATCAAAAATTGTTGTTAGGGTTAGGAGTCAGTAGCCAGTAGTCAGTAGTCAGGAGAATTAAGAAGGAGCAATAATCAGTTAAATGGTCTATTTACAGACTTTATGCCATTTAATCCTTATTTTTGCCGTTTTTGAACCCTGAAAAATTAATTATGCAAGAGGTTTAATAATTAGGGAATGGGGGAATTCAACTAAAACCCCAACACCCTAAAACCCTAAAACCCTAAAACCCTAAAAGCCCATCAGCTAACCTCTAACTCCCACTTAACTATTTTCATGTTTGATAATTTCTCAAAAAAACTCCCCTGGCAAAGTCTCAAACAAGCGATCGCTTTTGTCTTAACAATTATTGCCTTAACTCCAGTGGTTACAGCTTTAATTTCTAGTGTTAATCAGCCCCAAATCCAATCTAATCTTCAACTATATCAAACCAATCTCAATCTACAAGTCACGACTCTAAGCAGCGATGCTGATCCTAATAGCGAGGAATTTGCTAATCTTAAATTAATTCAAACTTCCCTGATCGGTGAAGCTCCTTATACTACTGCTGAGGAACAGTATTTATCCGCCCAGAAAAGTGCCAAAAAAACAATCACCGAACTAGAAAAATCAGCAGTTAATCCCGAACAAAAAAAATCTCTTGAGCGCGAAATCAATTCCCTAAAGGATTTAGAGCTAAAATTAAGTCTCATTCAAGCTAGTCAAGGTGACTTGGATTCAGCACGGCAAATCTGGCAAGATATCAAGGAAAAATCAGAATTTAAGAACTATAAGCCTGCTATTTTACGAAATGCGCTGCTGTTAGAGGGATTGTACAGTGAACCCCCCCAAATTGCCCCCGATGCTGAAGCGAGAATCGAGCGCAATTTTCAAGGATGGTTTCGTTATACCATTCTGGAAAAATTATATAGTCTCGAAAATCGTCAAGAGGATTTACTCGCTTTAGAGGAAGAACAGAGTGAAGTGGCGGGTAATGCGTTAATTAAACTAATTTTATTGGCTTTTTTGCCTCTTATCGGCGGTTTAATCGGTGTTGTGCTGTTGATCTTTTTATTAGTGCAGTGGCTGCTCCGGCAACAGCGATCGCTGCTCTTTTTAGATGATAGTCTCGCTTGGCAAACTAAGTGGGGAGGAGAAACCCTCTGGTGGGGAATAATTATCGGTTTCTTTTTCGTCGGACAAATTGTTTTACCAGTAATTTTCGGGATTTTATCGAGTTCCTTGAGTCTCAATCCCGAAAAATTTAACCTAGAAGCTAAAGCAATATACGTTGTAGTTAGTTATTTAGCTTTAACAGTGAGCAGTTTATCGGTTTTATATCTAGCAATCAAGCCTTTTCGCCCTTTACCTCCCGATTGGTTTCGTTTTAAACTCTTTAGTCCTTGGTTTCTCTGGGGATTAGCCGGCTATGTCGTCGCTTTACCCCTGGTTATTATCGTTTCTTTGCTCAATCAACTAATTTGGCAAGGACAAGGGGGTAGTAACCCGCTGCTGACTTTAGCCCTAGAATCCCAGAATACCTTCGCTTTAATCTCTTTTGGCTTTACTGCTTCCCTTGCCGCTCCTTTTTTCGAGGAAATTGTCTTTCGCGGCTTTTTACTAGCTTCTTTGACTCGTTATCTGCCTGTTTGGGGTGCGATTGCGCTTAGTAGTTTGATTTTTGCCCTTGCTCACCAAAATTTGTCAGAAGTGCTGCCTTTAACCGTCCTAGGTTGTGTTCTTGGCTTTGTTTACACCCGCTCGAAAAATTTATTATCCTCGATGTTGGTTCATAGTCTCTGGAATGGTGGCACCCTGTTAAGTTTATTTTTATTGGGCAGCGGTGCGGGTTAGGTGAAGTCTCTGGTTTTCGGGGTAGCCTAGAGTTGACATCCTCGCCGCCCTAAAAGTGCGGCGATTCCTAAACCTCACGATTTAAGTTTCTGCTTCCACCACCGTCGCATACCACAGTTAAAAAACCATGTACTGTCTTACACAGAGTCCACAGACTTTCGCCCCATTTC
>NZ_JASJFB010000567.1:0-1311 GCF_030065455.1 Microcystis sp. M53602_WE12
AAAAATAGGCTTTTCGAGGGTAATTCTTGTTTTAATTCTCCATGTACGCAGTCTTTAAAAGCCTCTATTTCGTTCCAAGACACGATTAAGAGTGGCTTTTAGGCTAAGTATAATTACTTATCGCGTAAGTGAGATGCTCCCGGCTATTCTTAATCATCATTAGTCCGACACCAAGCCAAGAATAGATAACAATATCTACGTTGCCACGTTCGACTAAAAGCATTACTGGTGGTGAGCATAAAATTAGGGCATAAACTACAGCTTCTTGATAATTTAATCGGCCAATGATAATTAAAGTTATCCCATAAAAAATTAAAGCAAAGAAAACTCCTAAAAATATAGTATCACGCTGCTCTAAACCCAGCCAAGTTAATGAAGACCAACTACTAGGATAAGCTATTTGAGCTGACAGGGGGACAAGCCAGCTGAAAAGCTTATGTAGCATGGAATACAGACACAGACTCCAAAAAAAGATAAGTCATATTTACCATATATGACCTAAATAACGAAAATGATAAGTGAACTATACCAGAAAGTGTTAGAAAATGAACTGGGGCGAGCCAGATATCTACTGTTGTTAATGGTAGTTGGAACCTTGCAAATATTGAAGCAAGCAAAGTTAGAGATATTAGCTGAAGCCTTACCAATACCAATCCTGTTTGAGAGTCGGAGAAAAAAACTAAAAAGATTTTTAAAGCTGGAAATTCTGAATATTGAAAAAATCTGGTTTCTCTGCTTAAAAGAGATGTTAAAACAGCAGGAGAGATTCACAATAAAAGGATTAGTATATATTGCCATAGACCGAACGAGTTGGGGAGCAATTAATATCTTGATGGTGAGTCTAATTTATGACAAGAGAGCCATCCCAATCTATTGGGAGATATTGGATAAAAAAGGAAGTAGTAATCTCGAAGAACAGCAGCGAGTATTGGGGAAAATATTGAAGGTGCTATCAGGTCATAAAATCGTGGTGTTAGGAGATAGAGAATTTTGCTCAGTCAGTCTTGGAAAGTGGCTTTGGGAGCAGAGTTTATACTTTTGTTTAAGACAAAAAAAAAGTACAAATGTCAAGACAAAAGAAGGAATTTATCAAGAAATGAGAGAGTTAGGTTTAAGTCCAGGAACTCAACTATTTTTGAATGATGTCAATATTACAAAAGAGCAGGGATTTGGACAGTTTAACTTAGCTGGTAAGTGGAAAAAAACCTATCGGGGTTTTCAAACAAAAGAACCTTGGTATATTCTGACAAATTTTGGGGATTTAGAGACGGCAATAATTGCCTATCAAAAAAGATTTGATATTGAGGAGAT
>NZ_JASJFB010000363.1:0-1153 GCF_030065455.1 Microcystis sp. M53602_WE12
CTACCGGCGTTCGCAACGGCTAAGTCGGATTTGCCGTCAAGGTTAACGTCTCCTACCGTCACGGAAATGGGGCGATCTCCCACACTAAAATTAGTGGCGATGCCAAAGCTACCCGTGCCAGTTCCCAAGAGGACTGAGACGGTGTTGCTGGCATAGTTTGCTGTAGCCAAGTCTAATTTGCCATCACCATTAAAGTCTCCTACGGTCACGGAACGGGGACTACTTCCCACAGCAAAGTTAGTAGCAGTGCCAAAACTACCTATGCCGTTGCCTAATAGCACTGAGACGTTATTAGCGACATTGTTTGCTGTAGCTAAGTCTAATTTGCCATCACCGTTGAAGTCCCCTAACCTTACCGAATAGGGATAAGTCCCCACTGAATTAATAACAGAGCTAAAGACGTTAAAGACTGCCATTTCCACGCTCACCGCTTGCCCATCAACCGTAATAGTCGCTGCGTCATTTTCCCCTTGAATCGCCGCGATTTGCTCCCCTGTCAGCACTTCTCCCCGCACCAACGCCGAAAATAACTGCCCCTCATCCCCCGGGGTATCGCTGCTGTTGATTTGCGCGTCGATAAAATGCCCAATTTCTTCTAATAACACCGCTTTGAGGGTGGTAGCGTCCCCCGAATCAATCAGCGCTTGAGAAATATAAATCTTATTAATACTGCTGGAATATGCGCCGAAAATCCCTGAATTGCCAAGGTTTTTAACTGTAATAGGGGGAAGTTGACTAAAATCTCGACTTTGCCACTGCTGTCGTAATTGCGTCGCTTTAACCACATCATAACTTGTGCCAAAAGCAGTTTCTAAATTTGCCCAAAAACCATCAGATTGAGCGAAATCGAACAAAATATCGTAAACAGCAGGAAGGCTCGGCAACAGGGTAGAAGTCATGACGTTAACCGCAAAGGATGACTGGTGCGATTTTTTGCAAAAAATCGCCAATCTTTCAAGACCCCTGTAACAGAAATTAATATTACAACAAGAAAACGGGTTTCTCGAAGGAACCCGTTTTCTAGATATTAGGATAAGATTATTGGATTCTTGCGAAAGACTGCTTAAATTCTGCGAGAGAATTAGCGGTAGCTGCTAATTTAACAATCTCTTGTAATGTAGATAGTACCGAAACTTTATTCAGGTATTGTTCC
>NZ_JASJFB010000017.1:0-3237 GCF_030065455.1 Microcystis sp. M53602_WE12
ACCGGCCCCGATGCCTTGGATTTTGTGCGGCCCGGGTGGTCCTCCCGATAAGACGGGACTATTAGAGGGTTCAACTGCGATCGCTTGAAATTGGGGACGACGGGGTTTAATGGTTTCGGCAATACCGGTAATGGTTCCCCCGGTTCCCACGCCACCGATAACGATATCTACCAGGCCATCGGTATCGGCCCAGATTTCCTCGGCGGTGGTTTCTCGGTGAATTTTCGGGTTGGCCGGGTTGCGGAACTGTTGCAAACTATAGGCGTTGGGGGTGTTTTCGACTATTTCCTCGGCCCGGGCGATCGCTCCTTTCATGCCTTGGCTACCCGGGGTTAATTCTAATTGCGCCCCGTAAGCTTTTAACATTGCCCGTCGTTCTAAACTCATGGTTTCGGGCATAGTCAGGACTAAGCGATAGCCTTTGGCCGCCGCTACCATGGCCAGGGCGATGCCGGTATTACCGGAAGTGGGTTCCACCAGAATTGTTTTATCGGGGTGAATTAGTCCGGCGGCTTCAGCGTCCTCCACCATACTGACCCCGATGCGATCCTTAACCGAGGCGGCGGGGTTCATACTTTCCAGTTTGACGACGATGCGGGCTTTTACTCCCTCTGCCACTGGGATTCGATTCAGTTGGACTAGGGGAGTCCGTCCTACCAATTGGGTGATGTCTCTTGCGATCGGCATAATCCCACTTGCTTTGTATTTGTTGGCTATTTTTGATTATATATGTATTTAAGATGTTTTACAATACTTTTTAAGTCAGAGTACACTGCAAAATGCTGGTGTTGGCACCTCTGATCACAACGTCGGCGGGGATTATCCCTGTCGATTTTTATTGCCTTGCCACTTTTTTTGTATATCGAAGCACAATCGGCAAAGTTGTCTTGGGAAATTTCTCTCAATTTAGTTAATTATTATTAGTATATAAAAGCACATTTATTTAAACAACTTAAACAAATTATTAGAGAGATGAAAAGAGCGATACTTTTTCTTAGTATCGGGTTACACATTTAAGAAAGTTTTCTGAGATTTATCCTAAAAAATTATTTTTTTGCTGGTTTTTTAGGAAACAATTTTTAATAAATAAAAGTAGGAAAATGGTCTATAAAATAATTCATGGCAAAAACGAAGTGTGTCTAGGAGCGTCAATAAACGCTAAATTCAATTAACAAGAATTGTTCCTCGATATACAAAAAAATCTGGCCAAGGGAGAGTAATTTTTTTTCAAGGACGATAGTATAGTCCCAAGAAAAAAACTCCTAGATACTTTATCGGAAAAAATAAAGAAAAGCCAGAGCAATCAACCTCGATATTTTGCCGAAACCAATCATCATTATAGGAGATGAAAACTATGGTGTTAGATGCCTTTGCCAAAGTCGTTTCTCAGGCCGATACCCGCGGGGAATACCTGAGCGAGAATCAAGTCAATGCCCTAATTGCCTTCGTCAAAGATGGTAATAAACGCGTGGATGTGGTCAATCGTCTTTCCAGTAATTCTTCTGCGATCGTTACCGATGCCGCGCGTAGTTTGTTTTCAGAACAGCCCGTTTTAGTTGCCCCCGGTGGCAACGCCTATACAAACCGTCGTGCCGCCGCCTGCTTGCGGGATTTGGAAATTATCCTGCGCTACGTTACCTATGCCACCTTCACCGGCGATGCCAGCATCCTCGATGATCGCGCCTTGAACGGTCTCCGGGAAACCTACGTCGCCCTGGGAGTTCCGGGAGCTTCTGTTGCGGCCGGAATTCTCAAGCTCAAGGACGCTTCCCTTGCCCTAGCGGCCGATCCCAACGGTATCACTCGCGGGGATTGCAGTTCTTTACTAGCAGAAGTCGCTTCTTACTTCGATCGAGCGGCGGCGGCAGTTTCCTGATGCTGTGACTTTCTTATCTCAATCCGATTAAACTTTTGTAGGAGCAATTCCATCCATGACCAAAACACCTTTAACCGAAGCGGTAGCTACTGCCGATTCCCAAGGCCGTTTTCTCAGCAGTGCTGAATTACAAGTAGCGTTCGGTCGTTTCCGTCAGGCCGCCATCACCCTAGAAGCGGTAAAAATCCTCGCCCAAAAAGCCCCCAGTTTAGCCCAAGAAGCAGCCAACGCTGTCTATCAAAAATTTCCCTACACCACCCAACTCCAGGGGCCGAACTATGCCTACGATGAGCGAGGGAAATCCAAGTGCGTTCGTGATATCGGCTACTATATCCGAATTATCACCTATGCCCTCGTGGTAGGGGGTACAGGCCCGATCGATGAATATCTAGTCGCCGGTTTGAGTGAAATTAATAGTGCCTTTGAGCTATCTCCTAGTTGGTATATCGAAGCCTTAAAATACATCAAAACCAATCACGGATTAACTGGGGATGCTGCTGTAGAAGCTAATTCCTACATTGATTATGTGATCAACGCCCTTAGCTAATTTACGTCAACATAAGCTCATATCTCCTAAATTCACCTCGGGATGAGCGCCGAGGTTTTTTTGCGTCCGTCTAACTTAGGGCTTGCTGAAAAAGTTTTTCGGTGGTGGCAGGGTGTGGGGTGTGGGGTGTGGGGTGTGGGGTGTGGGGTGTGGGGTGTGGGGAAGTGGGGTTTTATCGATTTTCAGGTGGTCAACTACCTAATTTTCAGGGAAAAAGTCCCGGAATTTTCCCCCCAATCACTCCAATGGTCGGCAATTTTTGAGAGAAAAAAAGTCTAAAAACCTTATCCAACAAGATTTTTAGATTTATTCAGCAAACCCTAACTTAGTCCTCCTCGGGAACCTACCCCAACAAAAAAACCATCTTGGGTAAGATGGTTAAACACAACGAGTATAAACCGACAAACTTGACTTTAGACTGCTTTTTCTGGCCCGGTAGCGACGGGCAGCTCCGTGGTACTGTACTCTGTCCAAGAACCCTCATAAATTCGCACCTTGGGATAACCGAGCAGATGTTTGAGGACAACATACTGTAAAGTCGCTTCCCGTCCCGTACTGCAACTGACAATAATATTATCCGAGGGCTTGATGTTGCGTTGGGCAAGAATCTTCCTGATTTCGTCTAAAGATTTCAATTTATGGGGATTTTTCAGGGATTCATCCGGATTATTCGCTTCCGTAAAAGTCGGCCAGGGTATATTTTTCGCCCCCGGAATTTGACATCCTCACCGCCGTAAACGGACGGTGATTCCCAAACCTCACGATTTAGGTTTCTGCTTCTTTCCCTTGCGGGGTTCCGCACCTGCCTTAACAG
>NZ_JASJFB010000810.1:0-7042 GCF_030065455.1 Microcystis sp. M53602_WE12
CCATACCAACGGCATTTATAGGCTAATTGTCGGGTGATTTCTCCCCAGCTTACATCAGATATTGCCTGAGATAATTTCGGGTTTTTGACCAGATTCTTGACGGCTAAATTCTCAACCACAATCGTTTGGTTTTCCCGAACTAATTGAGTGGTTAGCTTGTGTAAATGGTCTTTTCTGCTATCGGTGATTTGAGCGGCAATTCTGGCTACTTTGATTCTCGCTTTTTCTCGATTCTTTGAGCCTTTTTTATTCCTAGAAAGGCTTTTTGGGTCCTTTCGCAGTCTCCGATAATGCTTTTAAAAATGCTTAGGATTAGATACTTTGTCGCCATCGCTGGTAATCACGAAGCTACTAATTCCTAAGTCAATTCCAATGGCTTTATCTGTTACTGGTAAGTACCTAAGCAAAATTAATTACACATATCTAACCACCTCTTGCCTCTTGCCTCTTGCCTATCTTCACTAGGAAATTAATTTTGCACGACTACTTAACAGTAAAGCCAACCTAGAAAGACGGGGTTTCAGACCCAAAATTTTCGATGATCATAGACTATAGCAAAACCCCCGGGCTTTTTCTGGTTATTTTACTAAATAGCTGCGCCATTGCGAGGCAACTTCTTCCAGTAAACGCCAAGTTTTACCCTCGATCTGTCTTTGTAAATAAAGATCAAAATTGTTGTGTTGTTTGGTATCTTTTTGATGGGGCAATTGTAGAGTTAGATCGTAATCTCCCTGCAAGTGATAAGCGGGCAAATTGCCCACATAAAGCGGTTCCAGACTGGTGACATTAATTTTAGCAATTTTTACCTGCGGATCATCGATATGTAAAGATTGACTAAGGCGATCGGATGTGTGACGAAATTGTAATAAAAGGGCTTTGGCGACGATTTCTCCGTCGGGGGCAAATTCTTGCGGGGGAGTGACACTACCACAAGCAGTCAGGAAGACAAGGAAAATACTGGTTAAAAAACCGAGAAAACGGCGCATAGAATGATATTTTGAAAAAGAATGGCAGCGGGTTAAGAAGAATTAATTATGACTCAACCAAATGAGCGAGAGAATTTCAGCCAAGCAGAAACAGTGATCCGACTACAAGAGGCGATCGAGCAGTTAAATTCGATCGTTTCCCAACTTAACACGGGAACGGGGATAGTGTTACCCCCAAAAGTTGCTGTTGATAATCTTCTTAACTCAACGCAACAGTTAGCCGCTGCTTTAAAACCAGACGAATTCGCAGGAGTTGAGCAAAGTTTAACCGCAGATTCTCCAATCGAAGCAGCGGAGGGAATCGACGATATTTTACCAGATTTCGAGCAGGTGGAAGGGTGGTGGACGACGATTTTGAGCAAAATTCGCCGACTTTTACCTGGGGGAATTAGCGAAAAAATTCCCGATTGGTTAATTACCGGCTTGTTAACAGGAAGTTTAGTCACTATCCTATTAGTAGCTGTGGTCAGTTTACCGAAAAATCCGGCGGAAATTGCCGAAAATATGCCTGAAGTTGTCTCTAGTCCTTCCCCGGCTGCCGGGGAAATTATCGAAACTCCCCCAGAATTAATCGCACCAGAGGCACCGATTCCCGTCCCGATTACCAAAGCAAAACCGCGATTAACTCCCGAACAAAGTTTAGTCGCAGCCATTCAAGCGGAAATTACCGATTTAACTGCTCGTTATCCCACCGGGATTATTTCTACCGTAGAAGCGGACTTTTTGGCTAGTCGTCTAGTAGTTATTTTGGGCGATAATTGGTATAGTCTGGAGGCATCACAACAGGATAAATTGGCTAATTCGGTTTTTCAACGTTGCCAAACTCTCGATTTTCGGCGCTTGGAAATGAAGGATAACGAAGGAATTCTCCTCGCTAGAAGTCCCGTTGTCGGCGATCGAGTGGTGATTGTCAATCGCACTCAACCCACCGCTGCCATCTCCTCCGGTGAGTAGTTTTCAGCGCAGGGGGAGGGAGTTTCAAGGCAGCCTCAAGAATTCTCGCCCACCAGTCCGCTTTTTCCCCTCGCTGGTTAGATATCTAAATATACACAAAAATTAGTGATCCCTGACTTAACAGTGCTATAATTGGCTAGGTAAAATTTTGTAACGATTTTTAATCTTGAACCTACCCGATAGTCAATGCTTCCCCCCGCCCGGGTGGGCCGCAGCAATTTTGGTGCGAGAAAAATTGCTCCGATCTAACCCAACTCCCTTAAACCTTTCTAGGGTCCCCCTAACCGCCAAAATTTTGCCCTAACTACCAAGAATTAAGAGATTTCAAACTATACCATGAACTCTGTTATTCGTCAACAGCGAGCGCTGATCACCGGAGCCAGTAGCGGCATCGGCAAAGAAACCGCCCTCGCTTTCGCCAAGGCGGGAATTAATCTGGTTTTAATCGGTCGCGATCAGCAAAGATTGGCAACCGTGGCGGGAATGGCGGCAGATTTAGGCGTATCAGCCCAAGCTTACCCCTTAGATTTGGCAGATATCCCGGAAGTAGCTCCTAGTATCGCTAAAATCGCCCAAGAATCCGGACCGATCGATATCCTGATCAATAATGCTGGCATGGGTTACACAAACTCCTTGGCTGACACACCTTTGTCAGACTGGCAGCGGGTGATCGATCTCAATTTAACCAGTGTTTATCAGTGTGTGCAAGGAATTTTACCTGCCATGCGTCAACAGGGGGGAGGCACGATCGTTAACGTTTCCTCGATCGCCGCCGATAATTTCTTCCCTGATTGGGGGGCCTATAGTGTCAGCAAAGCGGGATTAGTGGCATTTTCTCGCATTTTAGCGATCGAGGAGCGGGCTAACGCCATTCGCATCACGATTATCATCCCCGGGGCTGTCAATACTCCCATCTGGGACAGCGATAGCGTCAAAGCAGATTTCGATCGCTCGGCCATGTTAACCCCGGATATCATCGCTGAGGCCATTCTGCAAGCGGTGTTACTGCCCAAACAGGCCGTAGTGGAAACGATGACCATTATGCCCAGTGCGGGGGCATTATAACCCGAAATACTTCTATTTATCAATCAATTCGCCTACAGGCCTCTTCATTATGACCATAGCTTCTTCTAACGGTTTAAACGGTAATTTAACCGACGCTATTCAAGCACGCGTGACCACTCGCCCCGATCGCAACACCCACAATGGCAAAACCGCTCAAATTCATCCAACTTCCGACGAAAACAAAGAACAGATGATGGATGCGGTCAGAAATATCCTGATCTCGGTGGGGGAAGATCCCGAAAGAGAAGGTTTATTAAAAACCCCCAAACGGGTGGCCGAAGCGATGCAGTTTCTCACCCAAGGCTATCAACAATCCCTAGAAACCCTCGTTAATGGTGCGATCTTCGATGAAGGTCATAATGAGATGGTATTAGTGCGCGATATTGACTTTTTTAGTCTCTGTGAACATCATATGTTACCCTTCATGGGGCGGGCCCACGTTGCCTATATTCCTAACCAAAAGGTGGTCGGATTAAGTAAATTAGCCCGCATTGTGGAAATGTATTCCCGTCGTTTACAGGTCCAAGAGCGCCTCACCCGTCAGATTGCCGAAGCGATTCAAGAAATTCTCGACCCCCAAGGGGTTGCCGTCGTCATGGAAGCAACTCATATGTGCATGGTAATGCGCGGGGTGCAGAAACCGGGATCCTGGACTGTCACCAGCGCCATGTTAGGAGTCTTCCAAGACGAGCAAAAAACCCGCGAGGAGTATCTTAACCTGATCCGTCATAAACCCAATTTCTTCTAGTCAGGGAAATGGGGACATGGGGAAATGGGGACATGGGGAAATGGGGGAATTCAACTAAAACCCTAAAACCCTAAAACCCCAACAACCAAAACCTTCTAACTGATCACTGATCCCTGAATTTTTGCAGTCGCTCTAGCAAGAGGGCGACTTTTTTGAGGTCTTTATCACCAGGCGATCGCTCAACGCCGCTAGAGACATCAATACCCTGGGGGTGCAGCCGAGTTAAAGCTTCACTAATATTATCGGGGTTGAGTCCTCCGGCCAGAAACCAGGGCAAGGGGGGCGAAAAACTGGCTAAGGCTTGCCAGTCTAAGGTATGTCCCGTACCGCCGAGCAATTGGGGATGGTAGGCATCTAACAGTAAAGTATCGACGCTATTGAAGTAAATTGCCGACTTTTCCCAACTTTCTCTGTCTTTAATCCGTAAAGCTTTGATAATTTCCCGGTCGGGTAATAATTGCCGCAACCTTTGGCAATATTCAGGAGATTCCCTACCATGTAACTGCACACTTGTCAAGGGGGTTTTAATAATTATTTGCTGAATAATTTCCGGTTGCTCGTCGGCAAAAACCCCGATAAAATCAATTTTGTCGGGTACTGCGGCGATAATAGCGTTAATTTGCTCGATTTTGACGTAACGAGGCGAACTAGGTACGAGGATAAAACCTAAAGCCGTAGCTCCGCAAGTAGCGATCGCTCGTCCTTGGTCCGGTTGGGTAATGCCGCAAATTTTAATTCGCATTTAATCTTATTCACAAAACGTTACAAAAACTGTTAAGTATTCAAACAAAAAGCAGTTTCGGGTCAAGAGCTTTTTATAATGCCCTGTGGTTAACAAAATCTTATCAAGACTGGAGCGCAAATGATCCCTTCCGCCTTACTTTTAGCCACTGCTCAAACCATTCCCTGGAATTTATCCGTCGGCATTACCATGACGTTAGCTAACCTAGTAGCGTTCGTTATCGGTTATTTTGCTATCCAAAATACTGGGGCCGGCCCTGCCTTACCCTTGCCGCAGTTAGCCTCGAAAAAAAGCTTCGGTCTGCCGGAATTATTGGCTACCATGAGTTTTGGCCATATTCTCGGTGCGGGACTGGTTCTCGGTCTTTCTAACGCGGGTATTCTCTAATCAGTAATCAGTGATCAGTAAACCTCAGAGAGAGGAGTAAGGAGCCAGTAGTCAGTAGTCAGGAGAACTAAGCATAAAGAGATTTTAGCCAACTTCATCCCTATTTTTCCCATTTTTGAACTCTCAAAAGTTAATTATGCCAGAAGTCTAGTAATCGTCCAGAGCGGGTGATTATTCTGGCTGCTGGAGAGAAAATTAAGAAAGCAGTGGACCAAGTCGAAGTTGGAGACTTTGCTAACAAAGAAGAAGCAGTATTTGCTAAATTAACTCAGGAAAGTTAGATGGCTGCGGAAAGAAGTATCGAAAATAATTGATAAATGCGAACGTTGCTAATCGCTGAATTAATCGTAAATATTGCCTCTAGAGTTAATCTCATAAATAAAGATTTCGTCTGTCTCCTTTTAACTCACCTTTAAGTTTTTTGATATCAAGTTCTTCAGGGGGATAAACGTTTTGAGTTTCAAGGCAGGTTTTGAGAATACCAATTTTAGTCAAAACAGATTTTCGGCTATTGGCATCTAGTTTCTCCAAAAATTTATTGGCTGATCTACTGATCCTGATCTTCACGATTAAACCAGCCTGTAATATCAACGAAGCCGTCGTCTTTGTAATCAACAGGATTAAAGGTTGCTTCTATGTCAGCTTGTTCTATATCATCAACATAGGGAATCAGCATCTCGAAGAATTTAAACCACTCTTCCCGCATAACTTCGCGGACGCTTTCCTTGATGATGGTTTTGAGCATTAGAGCATCTAAGGTGTTTGCCGGCTCCATATATTTTCCTCCAATCTACTTGAATTCTAGCAGCAGATCAAGAAAACGGGTTTCTTACAGCAGCTATCTTAATGATCAGGTAGGCAGTTTTCGTTTTGGGGAGTCGGTGGTCGATACCAAATTAGTTTACACTTCATCTTGATGAGCAACGCTGTACCCCGAACTGAAGTTAAATACAGCCAATAGATCGTAAAATTTAGGAAGTTATTATGTTGATTTTTAAGGCTTTTTTGTCAGCCTAGTAAAATTTGGTTAAGCAACTAAGTAAAAGTGAGCGATCGATGCTAGAGAAAACACCGATGACGATGATGGATTTCTTTCGCAAAAGCGAAGGATTTTAGTTTTCTCAAGCTACTGTTCGAGGCAAGTCAAGAGATTGGGAGAGATTCAGGTAATACAAGGATAGGCGGTTAAAGTGCGTCTTAGCTTACCTGATAACGTTCTTAAAATCTATCTTCAGCAAAAGTTACTCATTTTAGCTATCTAGCTATATAAATAAGTAACTTTACAAGGTTTTAGATAGAGTTTTGGTTTCTATATTTAACCCCGATCCTCACAAACAAAGTCCACTACTCGATCGATTTCCCGGGATGAGCGGATGCGACGACTACCGCTGCCAAGTTCGCCACCACGACAATTAGCCCACCAACGCTCGCGACTGCCATTAACGATCGCATCAAATTCTCTAATTCTGCCACTATCATAATAACTGCGGCGATCAACGACAAAACGACCGATATTGGGGAGGCGAAATTCTTCGTAAACATTACCTTCCCAACCGCCACCAACATTACCGTGATGGTCGTCGGTGCGTACCTCAAACTCGCCCCGACAACCATTTCTGACCACAATATTGCCGTTTTGGAAATCCCAATTACCCTCACAGGGAGCAGCGGAGCGAGTGCGGGTTAATCTCACCTGGGCCCATCGAGCATTGACGGGACAGCGAGTAGTGCGACCGCTTTGACTTTCACAATTAACTCTCATGGTTCTGGCCGCTGCTGGCTCGCTCCCTAGGGGACAAATTAGCAATAAACCCAGACTAGATAATAAAATTTGGCGAAACATTGTCTCTATCTCCAAGAAATTCTCTAGTTTATCTTACAGGGGTATCCAGAAAATGAGTAGTAGTGCTTGAAGTGCCTTAATCAACAAAAAAGAAGGGTGATTTAACTTCACCCTTCCCCCTATTCGGTAAATTTTCTTGCCATCCTTAGAGAGCGTTACCGCGAGGTAATACTTCTTCAGGGAAGATAAAGTTTTCGTGGGGTTGGTCTTGGGGAGCCATCCAAGCTCTCAGACCTTCGTTAAGCAGAATATTTTTAGTGTAGAAGGTTTCAAATTCCGGGTCTTCCGCCGCTCTCAATTCCTGAGAAACGAAGTCA
>NZ_JASJFB010000570.1:0-3830 GCF_030065455.1 Microcystis sp. M53602_WE12
AGAACTTTCACCATATCCTTAAATGTTTCAGGATATACCCCACAAAAGCGTTTAAACTCTTCTGGATTCAAATTTTTTACTTTTTCGTAAGTCATTGTTTTTCTGAGTGTTTTACTTTATTTTACATAATCAGTTCCTATTTTTGCAGGAGGTCTACTGAATCCTGACTCCTGAATCCTAACCCCACCAACAAACTTTTTCAGCAAACCCTAAGTAAGTTTGAGTAAGTTTAGTTGAGCGGTAGAATAAGACTTCGAGATAGCGGGTGCTAGATTGTGATTTTGTCCTTGCGTTTCCCAAAGATGAGCGTACTATGAAAGTAGGGGAAAAAAGATAATTTTAGCGATCGATTAACAATGACTAGGGATCTCTGTAGGATTTTATTGATAGAGGATGAACCGACGACTGTTAAATTAATCCAGAGATTGCTGTTAAAGGCCCCCCAATGTTCCCTGGCCGGGGGGTTGACTTTTACCCTCACCCAAGCTCAGGATCTACAGCAAACTGCCGAAAAACTAGCAGGGGAGAAATTTGATCTCATCCTCTTAAGCTTGGAAATCTCTGTCCCCCCCGGCTTAAATATTCTAGTCAAAACCAGAGAATTAGCCTCTGATATACCGATAGTGGTTCAAACTACTAGCAATGATGAGAAATTAGTCGTTAAAGCCTTTCAACTGGGTGCTGACGGTTATATTCAGTTAAATAATATCGATAGTAGTCTTTTAGTCTATCAAATTCGTGTGGCGATCGAACGTCAGCAATATATCCTCAATCTTAAACATCAACAACAGGAAGAGGAATTTCGCGAACTGGAACAGTTGATCAAGGGAGTACAAACTAGCATCACGGCGAAAATGTTCGGTTCTGAGGCAATAAAGCAGAGTATTCCCGATATTTTTCAAGAATTAGTCCAAAATTACGGAGAGTTATTAGACTTAGCTTTAGAAGAACAAGCATACAAAGTGGAACATAATCTATCGGAACGACTGCGAAGCTTGGCCGATAAGTTAGGATTCTTAAAAGCTAGTCCTCGCGATGTGGTGGATATTCATACCACCACCCTACGCCAAAAAAATCAGGATGTCACCCTGGCCAAAGCGCAGGCCTACGTTAGCGAAGGTCGTCTCATGGTCTTGGAATTGATGGGTTATCTCGTCTCTTTCTATCGTAAATACTATATCGGTCTCAGCAACATTAAACTGTTCAATAACACGCAATCATGAGTCAATATCTTCTCAAACTCTACATTATGGGCGATTCAAGTAAATCCCAGAGGGCGATCGCCAATATTTTTCGTATCTGTCGCGAGGAGTTATCCGATCTTTATACAGTAGAAATAATTGATGTTCTCGAACAGCCCCAATTAGCGGAACAGGATAAAATTCTCGTAACTCCTACTTTAGTCAAACAACTTCCCCCACCCCTACAAAGAATTATCGGCGATATGTCCAATACTCAAAAGGTTCTCCTCGGTTTGGATGTTATTCCCAAAGACTCCCATCGCAATTAGGATTCACCTAAAAATTCTTCTGGTTAGGTTTTTCCTCTCTAATAAGCTCTAATCTTAATTTTATCTCAAATGTCGGGGTGAAGACTCTCGCTTTTAACGAGATGAAACCCCAACCAATATAAAACAGCGAAGCACGACTTAAATCTTGACAATCTCTGCTGTATAGGTTAGCATATAAGTAGTTGTTTAAGGTCGATAAACAATGATTATCCTAAGTTTCAGAAAAATAATCGTTCAAATGTTTATTATGTCCAATTCTGTCTAAGCGTTGATATTCGGGAAGATGCAAAACCGCTAGAACCGACTAAAAAATGTGTAGGATTGGATGTAGGTTTAAAAGTTTTCTACGCTAATAGTGATTATGTTTAAAAATTGGTCCTTCGACGATTGGATGAATCATATCCTTTTTCTGGCTACAATTGTGGCTTTGCTGACGATTTGGCTGGGTAGATGAATAAAAAGATTTTTCTTTGCTCGCTTTACCGAAAATTTGGGTTTAAGGTTCCCCGTCCATTTTACGGCAGGGAGTGTCAAAATAAGAAACAAAACCCTCAGCGATCGATATGACTGACTCAATCCCAAAAATTTGTATTCTCGGTGGTGGTTTTGGTGGACTCTATACTGCTCTACGTTTGAGTCAATTGCCTTGGACTGATCAACACCCCCCCCAAATTACCTTAATTGATAAAAACGATCGCTTTTTATTTTCTCCCCTTCTCTACGAATTAGTCACCTCAGAACTGCAATCCTGGGAAATAGCTCCCCCTTTCAGCGAATTGCTCGCTAATACCCCCGTTGACTTCCAACAGGGAACCGTCACGGCGATCGATGTTAATAATCATAAAATAACCCTTGACAATCAAAACGATATATGCTATGACCGCCTCGTGATCGCCCTCGGTGGTCAATCCTCCCTTGACTTCCTACCCGGGGCCAGAACCCACGCTATCCCCTTTCGTAGTCTCGATGATGCCTATCGTCTTCGGGATCGACTCAAAACCCTAGAACAATCCGATCGCGATAAAATTCGGGTCGCCATTATCGGGGGCGGTTATAGCGGCGTAGAATTAGCCTGTAAGCTGGCCGATCGCCTCGGAGAAAGGGGAAGAATTCGTCTGATCGAAAGAAATAGCGATATAATTGCCCTTTCACCCCAATTTAACCGCGAAACCGCCAAAAAAGCCCTGGAAAAACGTCTGGTTTGGTTAGACCTAGAAACCACCGTCGCCGACATTCAAGCTGATTGCCTCTCCCTTGACTACAAAGGACAGATAGACAAGATCCCCGTTGATCTAGTTCTCTGGACCGTTAGCCCGATCGCCTCCCCACTGCTCGCTAATTTGCCCATAGCACATAATGAGCGCAAATTACTAAAAGTTAATCAATATTTACAAACTGTCGAAAACACCAGCATCTACGCGATCGGCGATGCGGCCGATAGTCGCGATCAAGACGATAAACCCTACGCTGCCACGGCTCAGGTCGCCCTTCAACAGTCCGACTACTGCGCTTGGAATATTTGGGCGAGTTTCCACGATAAACCAGCTTTACCCTTCCGTTATCAACCTTTAGGCGAAATGTTGACCCTCGGAGTCGATGAAGCTACCATTAGCGGTTTAGGACTAGAATTAGCCGGTCCCCTTGCCCATCTTACCCGTCGCTTAGTCTATCTCTACCGACTGCCCACCCTTAACCATCAAATCGCCGTAGCATTCAACTGGATTACCCAACCGCTTCTATCCCTCATCTCTGAGTAGCGAGTTCAGATATTCCTCCACTAACAAACTATCTCGATCGGTCAATTCCTGACCATCGAGACGGTTTAACAGCATTACTGCACCAAATAACCGATTATTAATCCTAATTGGCACAGCTAAAGCCGTTTTTATCCCCAAAGCCACCGCTATATCCTGACGGATGCGATTATCTCCTAGGGTTTGTCCTACCACCACCGGACAACTATCCTGGTAAACCACCGTACACAATCCCGACGTGGCAATATCACCCCTTTTGCCCACAATTGCCTGGGTATTTTTACCCGCACCCGCACGATAATCAATACTATCACCGTCAAATTCGGCAATAATAACCGTTTCTGTTGGAATTAAACCTAAAATTTCTTCAGCAATGCGATCGAGATTAGTTAATTTTTCCATAATGGGGTTAGGGGTTGAGGAAATGGGGTGTTATAATCAAAAAAAGGTAATGATTCGGTAGTAGTGGCGTAGCTCTCTTGCTTACCTGGTATGAATTGTGTAAAATATTTATTAATAAAAATAATTGGAACCCGCTCAGTCTTTAAACCTCTAGCTTGCTCATG
>NZ_JASJFB010000215.1:0-3661 GCF_030065455.1 Microcystis sp. M53602_WE12
GACAAGGAAATAATAATTCCCATTATTATTCTACTAATGACAGTAGCCTAGTTACTCAGGAGCCGGATACGGCGAAAGTCGTAAGTCCGGTTTTGAAGCAGGGGGTGGGAAGGCGACTTCCTGCTCTACTGTAACGGGTGTAGGGTGTGGGGTGTGGTGTGTGGGGAGATGGGGAGAATAAATAAAAATAGTCTCCTCAATCCTGTCTCCTCAATCCTGAATGAAGATTGTTGATTTTTGCAGGAGGTCTAATCAAGGAACCGAGGTTATTTGGTAAGCTAAAACGGTAATCTTGACCCCCGAATGCCCGTGCTGATCAGTGTTGTCATCCCTACCTACAATCGCCAAGCAATTTTAAAAAAATGTTTACTAGCCCTAGAAAATCAGCGTTTAACCGATAATAAGGTGGAAAACTACGAAATAGTCCTTGTCGATGATGGCTCTACCGATGCGACGATCGCTTGGCTAGAAAGTCACAAAGGCAATTTACCCCATCTGCAACTGTGGCAACAGGATCACGGCGGACCGGCGCTCGCTAGGAATCTGGGGGTAGAAAAAGCTCGTGGTGATACGATTATTTTTATCGATAGCGATCTGGTAGTGACAGAAAATTTTCTCCAAGCCCATGCCGACGCTTTAACCGCCGGGGCAGCAAGTCTCGGCAGCGATCGCTTATTTACCTACGGCAGTGTCATTAATACCTGTAACTTCGAGCATCCCACCAGTGAACCCTATAAAATCACCGATTTCTCCGCCGCCTATTTTGCCACGGGCAACGTGGCGATCGCTAAAAAATGGTTATTAGCGGCGGGATTATTTGATACCCAGTTTCAACTCTACGGTTGGGAAGATTTGGAATTAGGGGTGAGATTGAAGCAATTAGGACTAAAATTAATTAAATGTCCTGAAGCCGTCGGTTATCATTGGCATCCCCCCTTTAATCTCGCTCAAATTCCCAATCTCATCGATAAGGAAATTCAACGAGGACGAATGGGAGTGCTTTTTTATCAAAAACATCCCACCTGGGAAGTGCGGATGATGATTCAAATGACTTGGATTCATCGACTGTTGTGGGGTTTACTTTCCCTAGGGGGAACCCTGAATGAACGCAGCCTCTCCCCTCTGTTACAATGGTTGATCGATCGAGGTAAACCGCAATTAGCCCTAGAAATTGCCCGCATTTTTCTCAATTGGTACAATGTGCGCGGCGTTTATCAAGCTTATCGGGAAATGCAGCTTCAGTGAAATGTCTTGGCGAACACCGATGAAAGCGTTTCTCACAAAGACGAGGTGTCACTAACCCCGCCCTAAAACCAGAGACTTTGTACCTCACCATCGAGATAACTGCCCTAAGGGTGAACATTTGCCGATAAAAAACTGAATATTTGCTTTCTTTTTCTGATAATTGCTGCCACAATCAAAAGCAATCAGCATAAAGAGCGGCGGAAAACACTGACCACATTTGCCCCTTGTGAATTATCCTCTGAGATTGGGCATATTATAAAGTAAATTTTCCTAGAGGAGGAATCCCATAATGAATATCTTCGATATTTTAATCGGTTTTGTCGGTGGAGGTGCGATCGGGGGTGGGGCTTTATATGCCCTGCAAGAGGGAAAAATCAGGGAAGAACGGCAAAAATATGCGAAAATTCGGGCGGATTTAGGTAAAGCCGAAGAGGAGTTAAAAGACAGCAAAGGACAGTTAAAACCACTCGCTCTCTCCGAAGAACGGATTCGCAATATCGAAGCCACCTATAGAGAAGAAGTGGCTAAATTGCAAAAAGAGTTAGAAGATAGCCAAGGACGTTTGCAAGAGATAGCCAGCGCAACTCCCGCTCAAGCAGTGGAAGTCGCCGATAAAACCCAAATTCAGCAACTTGAACAGGAATACGAGGCTAAAATCGAGGAATTGCGCCAAAGCTACCAAAGTCAAATACAAGAGATTATAGACGGGAAGCAAGGGGAAATAGAGGCTCTGCGTCAAAGTCAACAGGCGCAGATTCTAGAATTAGAAAAGGGCTATCAGTGGCAAATTCAACAACTAGAACAGAGTTATCAAAGCCAACTGTTAGGACTAGAAAATGCCCGCCAAGCAGTAGTGGATGATCGAACCACTGAAATCGTCGAACCCTGGGATGATTTTCCCGATAGCCCCAGGGACGAAGAAATAAATCCTTTTGATGGTTTTATCACCGAAGAAACCCTAGTATTGGAACCAGAATTTGCCCCTGAAACGCCCCTAGAAACGCCTGGTTCCGAATCAGAATTCAGCAGTGAGATGAATCCTTTTGATGGTTTTATCACCGAAGAAACCCTAGTATTGGAACCAGAATTTGCCCCCGAAATGCCCCTAGAAACCTCCGTTTTCGAGGAGACATTTGACGGTTTAAACAGCCCAGAAGAAACCTTAGTTTCTCCAGAAATGACTGAGAGCGAAGATTTTCCCGTCATGGCAGAACCAGCAATCTCTGACTGGGAGATGTCCGCTGCTGAGATAGAATTTCTCAACAGTTTAACATTAGAGGAAGAAACGAGAACTATCGGTAGCCTAGAAGAATTATCGGGTAATTACGGTCAGATTCAAGAAACCGTTAGCAGTGACCCCAGTTTCTCTGATTTATTAGCCCCCGACACCGAAAAATTCGCTGATAACCAAAATTTTCTAGATGACTTATTTGCTGATACCGCTGACAGCAATAACCCCGAATTATTCGATTATTTTGCGGAAGAAACCCCCACAGTTGCATCTAACCGCCAAAAAGTTGCTTCTGTTGCGAGTGACCAAGAAGAACTAGATTTCTTCAGTATGTTGGATAATGAAGAAATGGCTAATCTAGAATCCTTACCTTCTGACGAAGAACTGCCCCTTGATGATCTATTTAGCGATGATTTATTCTCGGATGGGGACAATAGCAAAACCACGAGGCTAGAATCTCATCAGTAGGCAGATTGCCCGCCATCAAGGCAGAAGACAGAATTTCTTCCCCACCCGATTTCTGGCTTCTGACTTTCTTAACTGCGCCACCAGATGGGCGTTTTCCCCCTGTCCCCCGATTCCCTTACCATAACGTGGAAAAAAAATCTACATCAAAAGTAGTGGACATTCATAAAAAAAACAAATATGATGTGGGAGGGTACGTTGTACCCTTTTGACTGTACCTAGCCTTTTAAGGAGATTTTCCCGTGAAACTCACTATCAAAACCCTTGTTTTGTCCACTGCCACTTTCGGCTTAATGTGGGGTTAACCACAGAAACCAAAAACCTACCTAAAGCTTTTTAAAGTTACTCATTTCTGTAGCTATACAACTAAAATAAGTAACTTTGGCCACCGATAGATTTTAAGAACGTTATCAGGTATAATCAAGAGATGAAGCTAGTTGAACGTCATATTATCAGTCAAAACCATCCCTTATGGTCAGAAATAGACCATTATGCCTTCTTGTCAAAAAATTTGTTCAATCTAGCTAACGCTCTTCTGGAACTTTCGGAAATCCCCGACGGAATCCAGATTCTGAAACCCTTGGTTGACAAGTGATCGCTAACTTTTTTTCTAATAAAAACTCAAATTTCGGGTTTCTGTTAGTTAGCGATAGCTTGAAGGCTTACCCCATAAGAGAGCTAGAGTTTAGAGACTGTAAGACTTTTGCCAGACTCCCTCCA
>NZ_JASJFB010000708.1:0-1319 GCF_030065455.1 Microcystis sp. M53602_WE12
AATCCTTATCTGGCAAGAGACTTAATTGATTAGTTCGCTCTAGAGCAAAAACAATTGACAAAAATCGCTAAATGCCTTTCTCTATAAGGGTTCCATCCCTTATAACCCCCGTCCATTGCATAACAATTACCGAAGAGCCACAATCAGCTAAAGAAATGCGCTTAATTAGTGCCTTATATTGGCTTACTTGTCGCCAAAACTTGCTACTTAAATCAAAGCGAGTTTTTATGTTAATATCACTTAATTCTTGAATTAGTTTTTCTGTTTCTGATTCTCCTATATCGCGATAAAAATTATAGTAAACTTCGCAAAGATTAACAACATGAATCATTTTGTTATTATTTTGATTAGTGATGGTTTCTCTGACAAGATCCGCTCCTGTTTCATTACGAACAAAAGCAATTACAGCACAAGCATCTAAAATGATATTCATCTAAGTACCTAAGCAAAATTAATTACACATATCTAACCACCTCTTGCCTCTTGCCTTTTGCCTTTTGCCTATCTTCACTAGGAAATTTATTTTGCACGACTACTTATTACGCTCCTCCCAATCAATTTCTGCTTGTTTTTGTTGGGCAAAATCTTCACTACTGGTGGGTGCATGAGCATATTTACCTTGTAATGATTTAATTAACTGTTGTCTTTCTTCTTCTGATTTAGGTTTAATTTGAGGCAAAAAATTTTGCTCGATTAACTCTCTAATTTGCAATAATTGTTCGCCAGAAAGATTAGCTAATGATTCAATTATTTGTTGACGTATTGCTGTAGCATTCATGATTATTACTGACAATTAAGTATAAAAAGTTACTATGGTTACAATCTATCACAAAAAATGCTAATTGGCCAGCAAACCTCTAAAATTAAGCAAATAACTGCCTCGCTTTGACGTTAGCGATCGCATCTTCGCAATAACTGAGAAAACGGGTTTCTTTGAGAAACCCGTTTTCTGTAAATTTTTGTTATAGAAACCTTGAAAAATTCGGGATTCTTTGCATAAAATAGTCGAAGTCATCCTTTGCGGTCAATGTCATGACTTCTACCCTCTTGCCGAGCTTTCCTGCTGTTGACGATGTTTTGTTCAATTTTGCTCAATCTGATGGCTTTGTTCAAGCTAATCAGGTGGATAGTGCGAGAAATCAGCGTTTAACCGCTACTGTAGTTTTCCTCGATGCTGGTGTTACCGATTATCAAAGTCTCCAAGCTGGGGTAATTCCAGAAGTCGCCACGGTTATTCTCTCTCCCAACGAAGACGGAATCGAACAAATATCCGCTTTTTTACAACAAAATCCCCAGATTACCACCATTCACCTCTATTA
>NZ_JASJFB010000335.1:0-8312 GCF_030065455.1 Microcystis sp. M53602_WE12
CCAACAGCCAACACCTAAATCTGTCTGAATAGGCGATCGCAAATTTTGTCGGCTGCATTAACGAAGTGTCAGGCGGCAATCTCGCTGCCAACCCTGATAATAAAGCTGATCGTGGCTTGAGAGCAATTCCGTTATAATAGGGGTCAACTTAATATCGTTAGCAACGCAGAATGAGGATTTCACCATGAGGATTCCCTATACATATTGGAAAGAATCAGATGGGATGTTCTTGGGCTATTTGAATGAATTTCCCGATCATTGGACCCAAGGTGTTGACTTAGAAGAATTAATCGAAAACCTGATCGATCTCTACAGAACATTTACTACGGAAGAAATCCCCGGAATCAAGAGAGTTGCAGAGTTTGAATTCGCATGAAAAGACATGATTTAATTGCACAATTGGAGCAAGCTGGCTGCTACTTGATTAGACGTGGAGGGAAACATGATATTTACCATAATCCAGATACTGGAAAAACAGAACCAATTCCCAGACATCGAGAAATTAATGAGCGATTGGCTAAAAAGATTATCAAAAGTCTTACTGGTGACAGATAAATTCACAGTGCCAATCAAACAAGGCTACAAGGAAGCAAAGGAGCTATGGAAAAATGATTACTGTAGGATTTAAAAAAGGACGATCACTCTTACAGCAAGATTTCTAGGGCCAAAGTGAACCCCAGAACCATATCCTCCCCGCTTAAAATCGCGTTGGCAGGATAATGAGTCACCAAAAAGCTCTAGACTACAATTTTGGCAATAATCGGTCGTAGGATTGGATCATTCTCTCGTAAGTAAAGCGAGTGGCATTGATAAAACCTTTTTGCCTCAAATCTTCCAGGCGATCGGGAGCGAGAAGATTTTCTGCAATAATAGTAGCGGCGGCCTCGTGTTCGCTGGGATCGAAGTAAACGGCTGCATCATCAGCGATAACAGTCATGGGGAGACGATTGGAGGTAAAGACGGGACAACCACAGGATTGAGCTTCAATAACGGGAACACCGAATCCTTCCTGAAAGGAGGGAAAAATTAAAGCAGTTGCTAGGCAATAAAAGGCGCGGAGATCCTCATCGGAGACGGTTCCTAATTCGATTACTTGTGCGGACAAGTTATTCTGATTAACAAATTCTCGCATATTCGGCAGCAAAGGTTTTCCCATCAGGATCAATCGGCAATTTTCCAGACCGGGGAAAGTAATTAACTTTTTGAATATTTTCAGCAATCCCAATCGATTTTTATACCATTGGTCGCCCCCGACATGAATTAGCCAGGGACAATCACTATTAATGTTAAATTTGGCCACTAGATTTACCGCTGCGGCTCTTGTCATCGGACCGTATCCCTCACTCAAGCAATCCTCGATCACTTCCGTTTGTTCGGGGGTAATTTTGGTTAAACGGAGAACATCGGCACGAGTAGCTTCGGAAGAACAGACAACATATTTAGCCTGTTTGAATCCTCGCAAAATCATCGCCTGATACTGTTTTCCCGTCCAACTGGTGGGATTTTCAGGAATTTCTCCTAGGGCGGAACGAATGGCCAGCAGATCGTGACAGATCACAAAATATTTGCGATCTTTTAGATAGGGAGTTAAATAGGATAACGCCTGATCACAAATGCAGACGATATCGGCCCAATCAAGCTGCTGACGTAACTGCACTGGGAAAATAATTAACTTATCAATATACCCTAACCACTTGCCGATTCCCTGGGGAGAGGATTTCAGTTGACCGAAAATAGGCTGTGCTTGCACTCGCCGAATTTCGTGTCCTTTTTGTCTGAGTCCTTTCTCCACTAAACCGACAAAACGATTGATACTGATCTGCCGATCGTTGACGTAATTTCCCACTATTAAAACTTTCATGATTAGGCTCCAAAAAATCAATTTTTATGGCGGTAAAACTCTCAAACAGTTCCCCCCAGAAAGCGCCCTGTTTGACCGATTAGTTTTGTCAGTCCCTTGCCTTGAGCGGGAATTTGCCGGGGCGGAAATAAGACAAGATGATCGGTAAAGGTTTTGAGTTCTTCGATCTGAGTTTCCGTGACATTCTCCACCCGACGGGCGAACAGGGTGACATCGTGGTTTTGATGAAGACATTTGATCAGGTTAAAAGTTCTCCCCTCGGTTGCCCCGCGACTAGGTGGATAGGGAAAGTTATGGCAAAAAAGGACTAATATTCTCATAATTATGGTTCGGCAGCGGTTTTTGACAATAATTCTACCGTTTCCTTTAGTTGGCTATATACAGGAATCTGAACTGGGTATTTCTCGATCTCCCCAAGGGTGACTTTTCCTCGCCCTGTTAAGAGCAATACGGGCTGACAACCAGCTTCTAGGGCGCATTCTAGATCGCTGGGAGCATCGCCGATAAACAACGAGCCGGCTAAGTCGATTCCGTATTGGTGGGCGGCGGCCAGCAGCAGATAGGGGGAGGGTTTGCGGCAGGGACAACCTTCGTCGGGATGGTGCGGGCAGATGGCAAGATCGTGAAAATGCACGCCCAATTGTCGGTATTCCTCGATCATGCGCCCGTGAATCGCCGCTAGATCATCCCAAGTGAAATAGCCCCTAGCGATCCCCGATTGATTGGTAATGATGATCAGCAGATAGCCGGCATCCTGCCACTGTTTTAAGGCAGCCGCTGCCCCGGCGGGAATGCTCACCTGTTCTGGTTTACTCAGGTAGGGGATATAGTCAATAACTACCCCATCTCGATCGAGAAATAAGGCTTTGTTCTTTTTTGATCTATCTTCGCTTTCGTGGTCAGAATTGCCAGGAGGTGGCGGATACGGGTATTTTTGGTCGCCGTCATTGACAGAAATTGCGGGGAAAGGATTCATGATGTGGGACTTTTTCGAGTCGGGGACTAGAATTCTCAGTTCTTCTGTCAGAGACGAGAGCTTGAACCGATGGAAAGACAAAATTCGAGGGATTGTAGCGATTTGTGCTAGTTTTCTCGACTAAATTGCTTCTCCTTACTATCTAGGGCTGGCTGAATAAATCTAAAAACCTTGTTGGGTAAGACTTTTAGACCTTTTGTCAATCAAAAAGTACTGGCTCTGGGAGTGAGCGGGGGGAAATTTAGGCACTTTTTCCCTGAAAATTAGGTAATTGGCCACCTCAAAACTGGGAAAACCCCACACCCCACACCCCACACCCCACACCCTGCCCCCAGGAAAAACTTTTTCAGCAGACCCTATCTAGGTGTCAGAGTATAGCAATCACGGCATATTATACGCCTTCAAGCCTTTCGGCTTTTGATTATATCAGCAATATTGTCATGAATTGTTAACATTTTTGTCCAGCCAAACAAAAGGCCAAGACTCGCAAGGGTTGAATCCCCCGCTCAGAAATCCCCCGTCTCGGCCAGAATACATCAAAAATTTATTTACAAACAAAACAAATTGTGCTAGAGTTGGCTGCGTTTGTCGTATATTCCGAGAATAACCGGCAAAAGATCACTCTTTTGACTCGATCGCTCTAGGTTTCTCTAGAACTATCATCGGCCTGTTTTTCTTGTCCCGTGATCAATTCTACCATGCTAGGGGTTTTGTACCCAATTAATGGACAGCGATTCTGGTCTTTTGATACTATTGAGAGTTAAATTTATTCAACTAATAAAAATTGGAAAATCAAACCTATGCGAATGGTGGAAAAATCAAACAAAAAATTGGATAGTTTCCAGAGCGATCCCTCTCTGTCAATTTTAATCAAGACTGAATTGGAAGAAGCTTATAACCTGAAGAAAAAACTACTAACCGAGACAAAATATCTAGAGAAAATCCAAGAGATTTGCCAAGTATGTATCCATGCTTATCGCAACAACCACAAAGTATTAGTCGCCGGTAATGGGGGCAGTGCAGCCGATGCTATCCATTTTGGCGGTGAGCTGCACGGCCGATTTCTGAAAGAAAGACAGTCTTTGCCAGTTCGCGTCCTCAATAGCGATATCGCCAGTTTAACAGCAATCGCTAACGATTATGGTTACGAATATATTTTTAGCCGCCAGATAGAAGCGGAAGGAAACCCTGGTGATGTGTTTATCGGTATTTCCACTTCGGGAAATTCCGCCAATATCCATCAAGCTCTCAAAGTTTGTCAAGTAAAAGGTCTCACTAGCATCGGTTTAACTGGGGCGAAGGGATTAGCTCTAGAGGAAAAAACCGATTATTGTTTGATGATTCCTAGCACCAGTACCCCGCGCATTCAAGAAGGTCATGGTTTTGTTCTTCATACTATTTGTTTAGCGATCGAAGAAGCGATCTTTCCCAACTAAAATCCCCTAGCAAAAAATCAACCTAAACAGCATACCCATGATCATCAGAACCAAAGCTCCTTTAAGATTAGGTTTAGGTGGTGGCGGCACCGATGTGGAGCCTTACTGTAGTCTTTATGGGGGTTACGTTCTCAACGCTACTATCGATCTCTATGCCTACTGTACAGTCACGGAAATTACTGACAAACAAGTCATTTTTGTTGCCGCCGATCGAGGAGAACAACAAATAGAAACCCTTCAGTTTCCTCTCCCCTATAACGGTGTTCTCGATCTGCATAAAGCGGTCTATAATCGTTTGATTAAAGACTTTAATCAAGGGCAACCTTTGCCGCTGCAAATCACCACCTTTTCCGATGCGCCGGCTGGTTCGGGATTGGGTTCTTCTTCTACCCTAGCCGTGGCCATAGTTAAAGCCTTTGTGGAACTGTTAAAATTACCCCTAGGCGAGTATGATATCGCCCATTTAGCCTACGAGATCGAACGAATTGATCTAGGCTGGTTAGGGGGCAAACAGGATCAGTACGCTGCCACTTTTGGCGGTTTTAATTTTATGGAATTTTATGAACAAGATCGAGTCATAGTTAATCCTTTGCGGATTAAAAATTGGGTGATCAATGAACTAGAAGTGTCTCTGATCCTCTACTATACAGGCATTTCTCGCTACTCATCTCAAGTAATTGAGGATCAAATTCAGAATGTCCAAGAAAAAAATGAGCAGGCGATCGCCGCTACCCATCAACTCAAAAAAGAGGCAATTCTCTTTAAAGAAGCACTGCTTAAATCGGATTTTATGGGGATAGCAGAAATTCTGAGAACTTCTTGGGAAGCGAAAAAGCAATTATCTAAATTAATTAGTAATCCGCAGATCGATCACATTTATCGGGTAGCGAGGGAAACCGGGGCCTATTCAGGCAAAATATCGGGGGCCGGTGGCGGTGGTTTTATTATCTTTATGGTCGATCCTACCAAGAAAATCGAAGTAATAAAAGCTTTGAAATCAGAAGGAGGCCAAGTGATTAATTTTCATTTTACCAAATACGGAACCCAAGCATGGACATTATAGCAAACCAAGGATCGACGGGGAAGGATTATCCCTATAATCCTAAAAATAGTTTTTAAAAGATTGGCAATAATTCAAATTTTTGAGGTGTATCTATGGATGTAATTATTCTGGCGGGTGGGTTAGGAACCAGGTTGCGATCGGTGATCAACACTTTACCAAAACCCATGGCTCCCGTTGCCGACAGACCTTTTTTAGAATATCTATTAGATTACTTAATATCTCAAAAAATTACCAACAAATTTTTAGTTTCTGTGGGCTATGAACATCAGAAAATTATCGATTATTTTGGCGATCAATACAAGGAATACGAGCTAACTTATCTGATAGAAGATACACCATTAGGAACTGGAGGAGCGATCCGGTTGGCACTAAATAGAATTGAAACCGAACAAGCATTAATTGTCAACGGAGATACCTTGTTTAATGTCAATTTATCCGCCTTAATTAATTTACATAATCAAAAGAAATCCCTGATAACTGTTGCTCTGAAGCCACTAACTGACTTCGATCGTTATAACAATGTTCTCCTGGACGATGACCAAAAAATTATCGGGTTTGAATCCAAAAAATATCAACATAAAGGCTATATTAATGGCGGCATATATTGTGTATGTAAAAACATATTATCCAGCTTTGATCTACCATCAAAATTTTCTTTTGAGGACGACTTTCTCAAAGTTTATACCGAGAAAATTCCTATGTATGGCTTTATTTCTGACGAATATTTTATTGACATAGGCATCCCCCAAGATTACGAAAAAAGTCAGATTGAATTACCTGAACTTTTTAATTCCCGAAATCAGGTTTAACATCAGGATTAAAATACGAACCGTAAAACTTGGCGACTTTGATCAAATTATGGTCTTGATACCATCTGTGAGCGTTGTCAGCAATTTGCTGAAGTTGAGTCAAATCGAGACTAGACAGATTTTCATCAGCTACTAAATAATGTTTATTATTTTCTACTCCATCGGCTTCAGAAGGGTTATAGTCTGTTAGAACTGGAACCAAACCGTGGGCGGCATAGGCGGCAAAGACAGTGGATTTGCCTAAATCTCTTGGAAAACGGCTATAATCTAGAAAGCCTCCCCGTGAAGTTAACATTAATTGCAACATCTCAATAAATGCTGGTAAGGAAGCCGAAGTCAACCTAGAAAATGAACCCGCACTCGTGAGAAAGCATCGACTTAGGTTGCACTGAGGAAGAAAATCTGCTTTAACTAAGGATATGCTTCTTCCCATCGAGAGCCCTGAAACCGAACGCACTCCCTTGGTCAACTGGTTGCTGAACCTGGTGGCCGAGCAAAAACAGGTGATTGAGAACCAGGAAAAAACTATAGCTGACCTAGAGAGGAAGGTAGCGCGACTCGAAAAGCAAGTCAAGGGCCTCGACGAGGAACTTAAAGCAGCCAAGAAACTGAAGAGCCGGCCTAAAATCAAGCCCAGTACGCTCAACCAAGAAAAAAAGACCCCAAAAGAGGGGGAGAAACGAGCCGGTTCCGAGAAAAGGAGTAAAAAGACCAGCTTTGTCCCAGATGAAGAGCGGCTCATCGAACCGGAGGAGCTACCAGAAGGAGCGACCTTCAATGGCTACCGAGAATACGACGTACAAGATTTAATCATCCAACGGCACAACATTCGCTTCCTGCTGGCCGAATATGTCACCCCAGAGGGAAAAACTATCGTGGGAAAGTTACCTCCCGAATATCAGGGTCACTATGGACCGACCTTAATTTCCTTCACCCTCTATCAGCACCACCAGTGTCGAGTGCCCCAGACCCTCATCCTCGAGGAGCTCAGGGAACTAGGAATCGATATTTCAGCAGGTCAAGTCAACCGCATCCTAATCGAGAATAAAGAGTCCTTTCACCGAGAACAGGAGCAAGTCTTTCAGGTGGGGTTGGAGACAGCCGAGTATATCCACACCGAGGATACGGGAGCCAGACATCAAGGAAAAAATGGGTTTTGCACCGTCATCGGCAACGACCTGTTCGCCTACTTCAGCAGTAGCAACAGCAAGAGTCGAGAAAACTATTTGCGGATGTTGAGAGGTACCCAGGAGGACTTTGTGCTCAATGAATACTCCCGTAGCTATCTTGAGGAGCATCAACTAGCTGCCTCCCACTTGGCTAAACTCAAATTTTCCTCTCAGGTCATCAGTCATGGGGACGAAGAGTGGAGCCAATACCTAGAGAGCTTAGGCATCACCAGCACCACGGCGGTGAAACTGGTGACTGAGGCGGCTCTGTTGGGCAGTGCCATCGAAGGGGGAGTTTCCCCAGAACTCGTTGTTCTGAGTGATGGAGCCAGACAGTTTGCCATCTTGGTTCATGCTCTTTGTTGGGTCCACATGGAACGAGGCATCCGTCGCCTACCCGGAGCCACGGCACAACATCGCCAAGACATCGCCGAAGTCACCTCAGACTTGTGGGACTATTATCAAGAACTGAAGGCTGATCAACAGCAGCCTACTCCAGGGGAAAGGGAGCGTTTAGACCGACGCTTTGATGAGATTTTCGGGCGGCGCTACCCCGAACACTAGGGTCTGAATCTGGCTCTCCAACAGTTCTGTACCTACAAACAGGAGTTACTGCGAGTGCTAGACGCGCCGCAAGTGCCGCTACATACCAATGCTGCTGAGTCTGACATTCGAGAGTATGTTACTCGGCGCAAAATTAGCGGCGGAACCCGCGATGACGATGGTCGTCGAGCCCGCGATACCTTTACGGGACTGAAAAAGACTTGCCGCAAGCTGGGGGTTTCTTTCTGGCAATATTTGCTGTCCCGCTGTTTGGGGGATGAAACCGTTTCCTATCTGCCGGCTCTGATCAGAGCGCGGGCGGCTCCCCAGAACAGTCTCAGCCTGGAAGTTGGTCACTAGCTAGACACTACCTAACAGCCACAGGCGATAGGCTGAGAGGCCAGAGATGCTGTCGTGGCTTTCATCTTACCTCTCAGCGGTTTTTGAGATGT
The DNA here is from genome assembly GCF_030065455.1 of Microcystis sp. M53602_WE12. Taxonomy (NCBI): domain Bacteria; kingdom Bacillati; phylum Cyanobacteriota; class Cyanophyceae; order Chroococcales; family Microcystaceae; genus Microcystis; species Microcystis sp. M53602_WE12. Next base: position 8,310 of record NZ_JASJFB010000335.1, read on the forward strand.
TGC
>NZ_JASJFB010000436.1:0-14527 GCF_030065455.1 Microcystis sp. M53602_WE12
ACGGTAAATTCCAGTGGCAACGCCTAGAAAACATGATTACAATGGCTCGATCGGAAAGTAACTTCGATTTACTGCCCACCGCGCAATTAGGCATCACTTTTCTTCTCTCGGAAGAAGGTCGTTATCTGCGTCGTCAATTGCTATTAGCTTTAACGGAAGATGACCGTCTCCATACTGCCGAAGTGCAACGTCTCTGGGGTTTAATTCAAGGAGAATTGCAACCGCGGCGACTCTTGGATGTGGCCATGAGCGCTTTTCGGGAATTATCGTCCCAAGGTGTGGCCGCTGTCCTTCCGGGAGAAACCAGTTCGCGTTAAAGTGTTTAAGGTCATCATCGGTTAATCACTTTTTCTATGGATTATTATTTTCTGCCCCAACCGCCCTATTTTCTAGTTTTTGCTGGTTTATTTATCGGTATTACCTGCGGGGCCGCTTTTGAAGCTAGTCTCAAGCAAGTGGTTAACAATTGGTATAAAAATAAGGGTTCAGACGATCAAAATCTTTTAAAATCCAGTTCCTTACAAATTCCTTTTATTGGTATTTGTGTAGGAATCTGTCTTTTCCTGGCCTCGGGATTAGATATATTTATTCTCAATGGTTGGGTTGCCTACGCTATCTCTCTCCCCATGACTATCTTTATTGGTGGTTTGGTTTGGAGTCAGTTAGGGGAATTATTAGGCCAATTACAGCGCGGCGGTTCTAAAGAAATTGACCTCGATTATCGGGGATAATTAGGAGGCAGCAAACATTTAGGACTAAGATAATAGGTGTTAGCAGATAGGAAAGAGCAACTCCCCCACAACTAACACCAAAACCCTAGTTAGGGTTGGCTGAATAAATCTAAAAACCTTGTTGGATAATGTCTTTAGACTTTTTTTCCCTCAAAAAGTGCCGACCATTGGAGTGATTGGGGGGAAAATTCCGGGACTTTTTCCCTGAAAATTAGGTAATTGACTACCTGAAAATGGGTAAAACCCCACACCCCACACCCCACACCCTACACCCTACCCCCACGAAAAACTTTTTGCCGCAAACCCTAGTTATACCCAATTTCCCAGCTATTTTGGCCCGCGATTTTAGATGCAAAAACCTTTAGCATGGCATTGGCGATCGCTTCCTCTGCATCAGCGCACCGGTTCCGAGGTTTTTGCCTGCTTATTCTCCCAAGATGCGATCGCTACTTTACTAGAAAGTCCCTATCCGGGTAATTCCCTCTCCCGTTACTCTCTTTGTGCTGGTTCCCCGCGTCAGCTTTGGACCCCTGCATTAGGGGAAATTTTGCCCTTTTTAAGCAGTTTACTCCCCCAAACCCGATGTGATCATCTTCCCGATCATCTTCCCTTCCATGGCGGTTGGTTGGGGTGGTTAGGCTACGATTTAGCTTGGGAGATAGAAAAATTACCGGACAGGAAAGCTGATAGTCTCCCTTTTCCCGTCGCTTATTGGTATGAACCGGATAGTTTTGCCATTCTCGATCACCAAGCACAAATTCTCTGGTTAGCTGCCACTAAACCCGAAGATTTAGATAAATACGAACAATCTTTAACCACTAACCCCGATTTTGAGTTTATCGATCCCCATCCCTCTCCCTTAATCTTTTATACTTCTCAACTCGACTACGAAAAAGCTGTTAAAAAAGCGTTAGATTATATCAGAAAAGGTGATATTTTTCAAGCAAATTTATCCCTAAGATTTCAAAGCAGAACCAGGGCAAAAGGATGGCAAATTTATCGCAGTTTACAACAGATTAACCCTTCTCCTTTTGCCAGTTATTGGCGCACCCCTTGGGGAGAAATGATTAGTTGTTCTCCCGAAAGATTGGTAAAATTAGAAAGGGGAATAGCCAGCACTAGACCGATCGCTGGAACCCGTCCCCGGGGTAAAACCGAGGCACTCGATCAACAATTAGCCGAGGAACTATTAACTAATAAAAAAGAGCGGGCCGAGCATATTATGCTAGTGGATCTAGAACGTAATGATCTAGGTAGAGTTTGTGAATGGGGATCGGTTCATGTGGATGAATTACTGACGATCGAGCGTTATAGTCACGTTATGCACTTGGTCAGTAATGTTCAAGGAAAATTAGATAAAAAGTATCATGCTATTGATTTAATTAAAGCTCTTTTCCCCGGGGGAACAATTACCGGTTGTCCGAAAGTTCGTTGTCTAGAAATTATCGAAGAATTGGAACCGGTGCGACGCAATTTATTCTATGGTTCCTGTGGCTATATTGACCTACGGGGTCATTTAGATTTGAATATTCTCATCCGTACCCTATTAATGACTGCTCAAGGGAATTTAAACACCGTTTGGGGACAGGTGGGAGCGGGAATAGTTGCCGATAGTGATCCCGAAAAAGAATGGTTAGAATCCCTTCATAAAGCTGAAGCACAATTAATCGCTTTACGTTCTTTTTAATTTTTGATTTCAACAAACTAACCTATTGTTGCATCTTGCATGAGTGCCTTTTGCATGAGTGCCTATCCTAACCAAGAAATTAATTTGGCAGGACTACTTACTTTTTACCTTATCTGCTATTTTGTAGGATAGCTTCCGATCTTGAACCCTATTCATGAATCAAATTTCTATCGCTGTTACTTTTTTTCTTAGTTTATTCTTGACCTCGCTTCCCTTTTTACTTTTCGGGGCAGCCGTTTCCAGTTTTTTGCTGGTTTTCGTCAATAAACAGCGATTAGCGGCGATATTTCCCCGTAATCGACTGTTAGGAGCGATCGTTGGCAGTACAATCGGATTAATCTTACCGGTCGGACAATACGGCACGATTCCCGTCGCTAGAAGATTCTTATTAGAGGGAGTACCCCCAGGGGTGGTGTTTAGCTTTCTCACCGCTGCACCTACCCTAAATATCGTCACTCTTTGGCTAACTTGGCAGACTTTCACCTATTCTAGTATTTTCTTCTATCGATCGCTTTCGGTCTGGTTAATGGCAATTGTTATCGGTACTCTCTTTAGTTTCTACCGGGAAAAACCCCGCACCGATAGCGAAATTCCCCTAGAATCGAGTTTAGTTCTTTCCGGTAGTTTTTTACCGGAGGAAGCAGTCAGTCAACCCCTACAAAGAGTCGGCAGTCTTGTTTATGAGTATAAAAGTAGAGATAGGCAAGCTTGGCCAATTTCTGTGCAGTTATTTCTCGATAACTTTATCGATGAAGCGCTGGAATTAGGGGGATTATTAATTATAGGCTGTGCGATCGCTAGTGTCTTTCAGCTATTATTACCTCAGAGTCAATTAATTGCCTGGGGGAATACTGCCGTTACTCAAATTCTCGTGCAGTTGTTTTTAGGTGTCACCCTTTCTGTTAATGCCAGTCTTAGCGCTTTTGTCCCCGGTTCTTTAATTACTAATCTGTCCCTGGGTTCCACTCTAGCTTTTTTACTGGTCGCTTCCCTCATTGATATTAAAGCTTTTATCCTCCTCCTATCAGCTTTCCGTCCTAAAATCGTCCTTTATTTCGGAATTTTATGCCTGTTAATGACTTTTTTAGTGGCTCTGATCCTCAGTTTTTATCTAGGTTGAATTTCTTCCGGGTCAGAAAAATTTTTTCTTGACAAAAGCCTCTTGACATGATACTATATTCATAATGGAAAATCCGTGCGCCTACAAGCCCTATTTTCCCAAGCATTTAAACTCTAACTCATCCTGATTCTGCTTGCCGGAGTTGCGACAACATAGTTTTATAGTTCTCACTCCACCCACCTACTGAGAGGTTCAATAAGCATCTTTTCGATGAATACTACTCAATATGATAATCAGCATTTCTTGATCTTGAATTTTGTAAATGATGCGATAATCTCCTATTCTAATTCGGTAGGTTTCATCATATCCTTTGAGTTTCTTGACTCCGCTAGGACGAGGTGTATCGGTAAGTAGTCTAATGGCAGTAATTAAGCGTTCGCGTTGTTGTTTGGGTAAGTTGTTTAGTTGTTTTTGAACTGGTTTCGGAATAATAACTCTGTAGTTCACGCTTGAGTTGTCTCATATTCTTCGAGGGTTAGATAGTCTCCTGCTTGATAAGCTGATTCAGAAGCGATTATGTTAGCTTGCTCTTCTTCTGTAATTTCTATTGCAGTATGTCGTTCTTTGATAAAGAGCAAAAAGTCAAGTAATTCAGTCAAAAGGGTGTCAGGTGTCTGCTCGATTTCTTTAATTAGTTGTTCTTTGAGTGTCATAGCTTTATCAGTAATCAGTAATCAGTAATCAGTCATCAGTTATCAGTGATTAATTCCATCATAGTCCATCATTCAATCATTCCAATCATAGTCGATGATTAGGTGGTGGGTTACTGGACTAGGTAATAGGTGTAGGGGTAATTCATGAATTACCCCTACAATAGGCTACGTTTTTCTGGATGTTGTCAAAATTTTCTCTTGACAAAAGCCCCTTGACATGATATTATATTCATAATGGAAAAGCCGTGCGCCTGCGAACCCCATTTTCCCAAGCATTTAAACTCTAACTCATCTTAATTCTGCCTGCCGGAGTTGCGACAACATAGTTTTATAGTTCTCCATAATTGTTTGGCTATCGGGATGATTTTTCCCTAATACTTGGGTAGCAATCTTAATCGCTTCTCGATAGAGAGGTTCCGCTTCTGTGTATCTGCCTTGGGAATAGTACAATGCTGCTAAATTGTTGAGGGAAGTTGCCACATCGGGATGATTGTCTCCTAAGAGTCGTTTTCTCAAATCTAATGCTTCTAGATAGAGAGGTTCTGCTTCTGTGTACCTGCCTTGGGAATTGTACAATCCTGCTACATTGTTGAGGGAAGTTGCCACATCGGGATGGTTTGCTCCTAATAGCTGTTCTGTCAGAGAAAGGGAGCGCTTATACAGGGGTTCTGCTTCTGCGTACCTGCCTTGGCATCGGTATAATAGTGCTAAATTGTTGAGGGAAACTGCCACATCAGGATGGTTTTCTCCTAATCGCTGTTCCCGCAGAGAAAGGGAGCGCTTATACAATGGTTCCGCTTCCGCGTATCTGCCTTGGCATCGGTATAATTCTGCTAAATTATTGAGACTGGTAGCAAAATGGGGATGGTTTTCTCCTAATAGCTGTTCCCACAGAGAAAGGGAGCGCTTATACAATGGTTCCGCTTCTGCGTATCTGCCTTGGCATTGATATAATGCTGCTAAATTATTGAGACTGGTAGCAACATCGGGATGGTTTTCTCCTAATAGCTGTTCTGTCAGAGAAAGGGAGCTCTTATACAATGGTTCCGCTTCTGCGTATCTGCCTTGAGAATAGTACAATGCTGCTAAATTGTTGAGGGAATCTGCCACATCGAGATGATTTTCTCCTAAGCGAGTTCGAGTTGCGGTTAAACAAGCTTGACAGTAAGGTTCAGCAATAGCATACAATCCTTGTCCATTATAATAACGAGCTAAACCCATATAGGACTCGGCTAAATCCTCATCAGCGATATATTCTGGATATTCCCTGACAGCTTGTTGAATATGGGGAATTAAGGGAGTCAGATTTTGAATAATATCTAGAGTGGGAGTTTCGGGGACTGTTCTCGATGTATCTGTCATCACCGTACAATAACGACTTTTTGCGGTATTGGCTATCTCGGAACCTTCTAATTTTTCCCGTAGATAAAGACGGATGAGAGGGTGCAGTTGATACCATTCATTGCCTAAAGATTTCAGCAAATTAAGCTTAACCAAGCTATCGGTTAACCATTTTTCTATCTCGTCTTTAGCTTCATCAGAAAATAAACTGATGATTAAGTGCTTGGGAAAAGGTGCCGAAGCAAATAAACTGAGACAAAGAGCTAATTTTTGTTCTTCTGTTTCTAACAGTTGCCAACTGAGATCGAGAATTGTTTTAATACTGCGGACTTCCTCCTTATCAGAGTTGAGATATTTTAAGCCTTTTTTGGGGAATTTTTCCTTGATATTTGCTAAAGTTTCAGTGGTTGCTTGTCTCAGAAAACTGCCTAGTAATTGTAATCCTAGAGGCAAATATCCTAAACACTGACAAAGTTGCTTGGCTGCCTCTAACTCCGCGGTTAGACGTTCTTTTCCTAAGTAGGTTTGCAGTAAATCTAAAGCTTGCGCTGCTGTGAGAACATCTAAGTTTATCGTTGATAGCGATACCCCTAAGTAACTAAAGCGAGTGGTAATTAAAACCCGAAAACGAGATTCTTTTCCTGATGGTAGATAAGATGTAATTTGGTCGTAGTCACGCACATCATCAAAAATAATTAAAGCATTTCCCTCGGGCCAATTTTGCCAACAGTAACGCACTCGTTCACTTAAGGTTCCCTGATTGGGGATGTTTAAACCCAGGTATTCTCTGGCAAAAAATAAAATAGCCAAACCGGGGTCACTGTTAAGGACATTTATCCAACAAATACCCGCAGGATAATCCCCTTTATGTTGCCAAGCATACTGTAAAGCTAATTCAGTTTTTCCCGAACCTCCCATCCCACTTAAAACAATTGGGGAAGATTGCTGAAAAGCTTGATGAATCCGGGATAATTCCTGTTCTCTACCAACAAAGTTAACTGCTGTTCCTGGTAAATTATAGGGATCATGAACGGTATTTTTATCGGTAAATAGCTGATTATAGTTGGTAGCTTGGGTTGAATTTTCTGTTAAAAATAACCGCAGGAAAAACCAAGAATTTAAATCTGGCATATAGAGAATAACTTTGTTAGTAAAATCATGATTCATCCACCAAATTTGTCGGAGATTAAAGCGAGCTAAATTTTCTCGATTGAAATTAATTAATTGCAAGGCATCTACTAGGGAAGCATCAGAAAAAGCGGTTTCAAAACCAGTAATTGATACTACTCCCGACTCCAATTCTGCCAATTGTGTTAACAAGAAGTTCAAGACAAAAGAGGGTTTTTCCCATCTTGGTAAGACAATTTTATGAAAAATAATGCCTTGTTCTTGCAGTTTATTCTCTAATTCTCTAACTACTTGCTGACGGGAAAAATCATCATAAAATTCCACCCTAGCTAAACCTCTAGATGGTCTTCGTCCCCACAATAGCAAACGAGCTGCCGTATGGGAAATAGTACCCGGTTCTAACTCCGATTGATTAGTTTGATTAACTTGATGTACCACCGGGGACACCTCCATCGGGACCAGTAGGAATATGACCTTGAGCATTTAAAATATCAACCACAAGGGGATGCACCATAAAGCATCTTTCCCCGTCTCCATCTACTTCTTGAATCGCTCGATCATTTAATAAAGCGTATAATACTTCATTGGGAATTTGTGCTTCCGGATTAGCATCATAAATTCGTTTTAACAATAATACCTTATCCCCATAACTAACATGATCGATATCATAAGGATTTTGACCTAAACGTCTTTCATATTCTGTTCTTAAACTGCGAATTGCCCTGCTAATATGACTAGACATGATCAGATTTTGTTGATTGACAATTGCTTCATCAGAAGCTTCTCTAACTAAATAAAATAAATCTCTGATATTGCCACCAGAGGCAATAATAACCCGCTCTATTTGTCCATCTTCAAATAAATTAGATTTAACTCTTGCTTCTAAAACTTTTCTCACTGCTTCCCGTCCTTTTTGGTTAGGAGTATGATCTTTTTGGCAAAAAACTGGAGTATCGGGAATCAGGAGATTATGGTCAAAAGTGAGGTTAATCCCAGGAGATGAATTATACAATCCAATCGGAATATTAAAAATAATGTGAATGTCTAAATCTTTGAAAATGTTAGAATAGTTTAAAAATAAATCCCTGACCGCTTCTTGTGAAACACCAGCTTTATCGAAGTCTTCTCCAATAATTAACCAGCTTCTCTGCATAGTTTCCTGTAAGTTCTGATTACACTCTTTCAGGAGTTGATTAGCAATATTAATTAAATCTCTGGAACGGGAAAGACGGTATTCAACAACTTTTTTCTCTCGCGAGGAAGCAAACCGGAATTCTCCCTTGAGAGAGGCAAAAAGTCCGAGAATTTTATTCCAGAAAGAATCTTCCTTTACTCCCGCTCCTGCTTCCGTTTTGATTTGACTTTCTCTGGTTTCCTTGCGGGTAAATTCTTCAGAACTAAACCAATCCCAAAGCTTTTGTAAATTTTCATCACTGGGTTGTCGAGAAATTTTAGCGGTTTTCTCAACAATTTCCACCACCATAAAGAGAAACACATCAAGGGGACTGAAATTAATCGCATCGAGTTCACTTAAAACACTAAATCGCAGGGGTTTAAAATGCTGTTTAATCTCATGATCATTAATTAAACGAGTTAATTCTGTCGATTTGCCTACCCCCGTGTGTCCCATTAAACAGGCTTTGTAATATTGTTGCGTATCTATGACCCGTTTTAACCCTAATTTTAGACGCTGAATTTTATCTTCCCCTCTCACCTTATTCATTTCTTCTCGATAAAAAGCATCTATTTCCTTCTGAGTTAATAGGGGTTCAGGAGATATAGTTAAATGGATTTCATCAAGAGTAGTCGCAGGTTCAAAGCGAGTCAGAGAGGCGTGTTGCATAGAGACAGGAAAAATCATTCTCTGGAGATACTTTTTATTATATAAGTAGCTGGTTATAATTAAATTAAAAATGGATTTTAGGTTCGATCCCCCCTTAATCCCCCCTTAATAAGGGGGGCATCTGAAAGTTTTTAATACCCACCTAATTATTCAGCAAACCATATTTAAGCGGGAAAAATCCCTTTTTGTGTAGTCTGTGATACTGTTTTTAGGATTGAGATCGTCTAAGGTCAAAGAAATTGCTTCTAGGGTTCCGATTTAAACTTCTTTAAATGTCAGGTCCGAGAGGAGCAAGCTAGTCTTAAATGAGCGGATCAAAAATTTTTTCCGTCTAAGCTGGCTACACGGCGGGATAAAAGCCCGGGAGACTTTAAGGATAACTGTTTTGAGGCAGTATCTTTGAAGACTCCCGGGTTATTGTATTTTGAGGTAAAATAATGTCCGAGGAATCTACTTTTCAACCCCCTCATGTAACTGAAGCTCAACAGGCCTTAGAAAAAGAACGCCATTTGCCCCTAACCGGTTGGCAACAGGAAGTTTCCCAGGGGTTAACCTACGGTTTAGAGGCGGCCGATAGTATTCGCGATCGCAGTATTCCCACCTTTTCCAGGGGTGAGTTACCCCACTATGCGGGAATTAACACCTTTATGAAGGCTCCCTATTTGGAAGATGTGCGGAATGTGGGCAATTATGACGTGGCAATCGTGGGTGTTCCCCATGATTCGGGGACAACTTACCGACCCGGAACTCGTTTTGGTCCCCAGGGAATTCGGCGGATTTCGGCTCTTTATACACCCTACAATTTTGAATTAGGGGTAGATTTGCGCGAACAAATTACGCTCTGTGATCTGGGGGATATTTTCACCATTCCTGCTAATAATGAAAAGTCCTTCGATCAAATCTCGAAGGGGGTTGCCCATGTTTTTAGTTCCGGCGCATTGCCGATTATTTTAGGGGGTGATCATTCTATTGGTTTTCCGACGGTGCGCGGTATTTGTCGGCATTTAGGGGATAAAAAAGTCGGTATTATTCACTTTGATCGCCATGTGGATACCCAGGAAACAGATTTAGATGAACGGATGCACACTTGCCCCTGGTTTCATGCCACCAATATGAAAAATGCTCCTGCTAAAAATCTCGTCCAATTAGGGATTGGTGGTTGGCAAGTTCCCCGTCAAGGTGTTAAAGTTTGCCGCGAGCGGGCCACTAATATTTTGACCGTCACCGACATTGTGGAACGAGGCATTGATGCGGCCGCCGAATTTGCCTTAGAACGAGCTTTAGATGGTACGGATTGCGTTTGGATTAGTTTTGATATTGATTGCATTGATGCCGGTTTTGTCCCCGGTACAGGTTGGCCAGAACCGGGGGGTTTATTACCCCGTGAAGCCTTAGCTTTATTGGGTAAAATTATCCAAAAAGCTCCCATTTGTGGCATGGAAGTGGTGGAAGTTTCCCCTCCCTACGATATTAGTGATATGACCTCTTTGATGGCTACCCGTGTTATTTGTGATGCCATGGCCCATCTGGTTATTTCAGGTCAATTACCGCGTAAAGAAAAGCCCTATTATATTCATCCTGATGCCAATCTGGCCGTTGACGAACCCTGGCAGTAATTTCCTATGCACGAAACTGATATGACCAAGGCGTTAATTATGACAGTTCGAGATTGGTATGATAGCCAACCTGAAAAGCTCAAAATTGAAAAAATTCATCTCATGGTTGGTGAATTTACCTGTGTCGAACCAGTCAGTTTACAATTTGCCTTTGAAGTTCAAACTGCCAATACTTTTCTGGCTGGCGTGGAATTAGCGATTAAAAATATTCCCCTAATTGCTTATTGTCATTGCTGTCAAAAGGATTATCAACCCCAAATTGGCCAGCAATATTCCTGCCCAACTTGTCGATCGCCGATGGAGGATATTCGTTCAGGTCGAGAGTTAAAAATTGACCACATTGAATATTCTTTAGATTCTTAAACAAAGTTGGGCGATCGCTTCTACAAGTTCGATGATCAATTATTCATTCTCAACTAAAATGCACCAAACTTTTGACGCGGCCCTAGAAATTAATCTACTTCATGCCAATCAAGCAGGAGCCGATCACAACCGGGAACATTTTGACGAGTGGGGCATCACCTGTTTAAACCTGATGAGTAGTCCTGGTGCGGGTAAAACTGTATTATTGGAAAAAACCCTCGCAGCCTTAAAAGATCAATTAAAAATGGCTGTTATTGAAGGCGATATGACTACAGAACTAGATGCAGAGCGCCTGAGACAATATGGAGTTCCGGTAATTGCCATTAATACAGGTCGCTCCTGTCACTTAGATTCCAAAATGGTAGCTGGGGGAATTCATCGTTTCAAAGAAGATTATAACCCCAAAGAGTTTGATTTATTGTTGGTGGAAAATGTGGGAAATTTAGTTTGTCCCGCCGAATTTGAGGTAGGGGAACACGCTAAAGTTGCTCTATTAAGTATTACTGAAGGAGAAGATAAACCCCTCAAATATCCAATTATGTTTCAAGAAGCGGATTGTCTGATTATTACCAAATTAGATCTGGCTCCTTATTTAGAGATTGATTTACAACGTTTAGAAGCAAATGTTCGTTCTATGAATCCCGATGTAAAGATTATCGCTCTTTCTGCTCAAACAGGAGAAGGTTTAGAAGACTGGTTAAATTGGCTAAAAAGCCAAGTCAATATTCCGAGGTTTTTGAATTGTTAATCAGTAACAGTTTTTGAGATTTATTTCTGTTTTACTAGCTGTCATCTCTAAAGGCTATTACCTATGAAACGGCGCCATTTTTTCTCCTTACTTCTCGTTTTTTTTAGTAGCTTACTCCTGACCATTAGTTGCAATCAAGCTCCTCAGCAAACCCCCAATGCAAGTAGTTCTCTGAGTAATACTGCCCCGATTGTCATTGGTTATAGTAACTGGGCCGGTTGGTGGCCATGGGCGATCGCTGAAGAAGAGGGATTATTTGCTAAAAATGGGGCTAATGTTCAAATGAAATGGTTTGATGGTTATCTTGAATCCTTACAAGCTTTGGCCGCCGGACAATTAGATGGAAATAGTCAAACTCTCAACGATACAATCGCTTTTGCGGGAGATGCAGTGAATGGTCAAGTTGCTGTTTTAGTTAATGATAACTCGTCAGGAAATGACAAAGTTATTGTCACAGAAGAGATTAAAACTATTCAAGATTTAAAAGGCAAAAAAGTTGCAGTCGAAGAAGGCGTTGTCGGTGATTTTCTCCTCAGTTTAGCTCTAGAAAAAGAAGGAATGAGCCGTAAAGATGTGCAAATTGTCCCCATGGAAACAGGGGCTGCTGCTGCCGCTTTTGCATCGGGAAAAGTAGATGCAGTTGGTGCTTTTCCACCTTTTTGGTCAACAGCCCTTAAAAGAAAAGGTTCTAAAGAATTAATTAGTTCCAAAGCTTTTCCCGGTGCTATTCCCGATTTATTAGTTGTCAGTGCCAAATTAATCAAAGAAAAACCAGAACAGGTTCAGGCTCTTGTCAAAACCTGGTTTGATGTTCGAGAGTTTATGGCTAAAAATCCCCAAAAAGCCGATGAGATTATGGCCAAGCGTGCCGGCATTAGCCCAGAAGAATTGGCCTTATATAAAGAGGGAACGAAGTTTTTCACCTTAGAAGAAAACCTAGAAGCTTTTAGTCCGGGGAAAACCATAAAAAATATGCCCTTTGCCGCTCAAAAAATGGCTGGTTTTATGATGGAAGTTGGCTTTATTAAAAAAGTCCCCGATCTAACAACCATTTTAGAGCCCAAATTTGTCAAGTCGTTGGCAAATCAAGACAAAAAATCCTAATTAGTCCCTCGATCATTGACTTCAAGAATTGTTTGATAACTGGGTGATATTGGCTATCAAAATTATTCTTTTCTTTGGCAAATCCCATGACCACAACACCTAAAACGCTTCCTCAAAGCACTTTTTGGCGGATTACCGAGGATATTCCCGAATCCCTCAAATGGACTTTAATGGTTTCCTCTATTATTGTCCCGCTTATTTTCTGGTTACTAATCTCTAGTTTTGCGGGCATTGAATCCGTATTTTTGCCTTCTCCTTTAGCCGTTATTCAGGCCTTAGGAAAATTGGCAGAACAGGGCTTTTTAATTCAAGATACTATTACCAGTTTTTTACGAGTAGTTGGGGGCTTTTTTTTGGGAGGATTGTTTGCTATTCCCCTGGGGATTTTAATGGGAACTTTTCCGAGTATTCGTAGTTTAATGGAACCGATCATTGGCGTTGTACGTTATATGCCCGCTCCTGCTTTTATTCCCCTATTGGTTATTTATTTGGGTATTGGAGAAACATCAAAGATTATGCTCATTTTTATCGGGACAATTTTCTTTAATACCCTGATGATTATGGATGCAGTTAAGTTCATTCCCCGTGAATTGATCGAAGTAACTTATACCCTTGGAGGAACTCGAAAACAGGTTTTATTTAAAGTGATTACTCCCTATATTATTCCTAATGTTATCGATACTTTTCGTGTTAATATGGCAGCCGCCTGGAATTTGGTAGTGGTGGCGGAATTGGTGGCGGCCGATAATGGATTAGGCAAACGGATTTTATTGGCCCAGAAATTTCTGAGAACCGATGAAATTTTTGCCTGTTTAATTGTCCTGGGAATTATTGGCTTTGCCCTAGATTTAAGTTTTCGTTTGTTTTTGCAGTGGACTTGTAAATGGTCAATTACTCGTTAACTTAAAAACTCAATAACAGAGTTGATTATGTCACCAATAAAGTTATTTTAATGATAAGAGAAGAACCTTAATGCACTTAGAAATTACTCAACTCAATAAAATTTTCACCACTAAACGAGGTGCTGTGGTCGCTCTGAAAGATATTAATTTACACGTTGAAAGTGCTGAATTTGTCTGTGCGGTCGGGGCCTCTGGTTCGGGAAAATCAACTTTGTTGCGAATGATTGCGGGTTTAGAGCTGCCCACTTCCGGCAAAATTACCGTTGATGGTGTTGAAGTGACAGGGCCGGGAGCCGATCGCGGCATGGTTTTCCAAAATTATACACTCTATCCCTGGATGACGATCCAAAAAAATGTTGAATTTGGCTTAAAACTACAGGGATTATCGACAAAAGAATGCTGGGAAGTGGCCTGTTATTATCTGGATATTGTCGGTTTAACTCAATTCGCTAATGCTTACCCCAGAGAACTATCGGGTGGGATGAAACAACGGGTAGCGATCGCCCGCTCTCTTGCCTGTCATCCCAAAGTTTTATTAATGGACGAACCCTTTGCAGCTTTAGATGTACAAACCAAAGAAAGAATGCACGAATATTTAATTGAAATTTGGCAAAAAATTAGGTGTAGTATTTTAATGATTACCCATGATGTGGATGAAGCGGTTTTTTTAGCTCAACGTATTTATGTTTTGAGTGCTAGGCCCGGGACTATACAACGGGAATTAACAATTAATTTACCCCTAGATCGTAATCATAAAATTAAACGACAAGCTCAGTTTTATGACTATACCGATGAAATTTACGGCCTACTACGGGGTGAGAAATCCTAGAAAAAACTAGGGATGATCAAGAGTAGTCCCGGGTTGAAAACGAATTAGAGCAGCAAAAATCATCCTCAAACAGCGATCGCTCGTTGCTGCCGCAAAACCTAGATAAGGTTTGCTGAATAAATCTAAAAACCTTGTTGGGTAAGACTTTTAGACTTTTTGTCAATCAAAAAGTGCCAGCCCTTGCAGTGATCGGGGGGGAAATTTAGGCACTTTTTCCCTGAAAATTAGGTATTGACCCCCTAAAAAACCCTACACCCCATACCCCACACCCCACACCCTGCCCCACGAAAAACTTTTTCAGCAAACCCTAGATAAATGATAGAACAGTTGTTCAACCATTAAGATTTGGTGATAATCCCGGGCAAGTGTGATCTAAAGTACAGCTTTTTTTGGGAAAGTTTCTCCATCGGTGCTGCCTTGGGGCGCAAATATGATAGAATGGGGGTAAATTGATACAAAACT
>NZ_JASJFB010000523.1:0-2848 GCF_030065455.1 Microcystis sp. M53602_WE12
AGTCACATCTTTCTTAACATAAAATTTGACAAAAAGAGAAAAGTCTGCAAGATGGCTCAAGGGGGTTCTATGGGGGGACTAATTTGATGAGATAGTTTCCAAGTCTCGCTGATATCATGTAACCTTCGCAGTCCCAACCAAATAGTTTTAACACCAGGTTCACCGTCGCCTTTTCTACCTAAAAACCCCCCAAGAGAAGCAATCATTCTGACCGCTTCTGGCCAAGGAGGGCGGCTTTTCAGGTGGCGGACCCTTTTTATGAATAGTGGCACACAAAGATTGCCATTCATGTTCTTCCAAAAAACTTTCACAACTCTCCTCTCCGTGTAAGCGTGCTTGATAAGTTAACCAGAGTAATCTCCAAGCTAAAATTGAATAGGTAGCTAAGGCCATCTCAATTCTCCGACCCGTTTCTAATTGCCGTTTTTCTAATCCACAACCACTTTTTAAAACAAAATGATAGCGTTCTATCAACCAGCGATAACTGTACCAGCGCACACAGGTTATCGCCGATTCAAAGCTACTAATGTCTAGGCTAGTTAAGAGGAGCCAACTGATAGGATTAACCCCGGTATGAGGATTTTCTTCTTCAGCTAAAATTACCTGTAATTTGACAGATTGACTAGGCTTCGCTTTCGAGTGATGCTTAGGTACTTGTATTTCAAAACTGGCAAATCTAACTGTTAGTTTAGCTAGTCTAGCCTCGTGATATGGACAAACAGGGGTAAAGTCGGCACTTCAAAAGATAATCTTTCGGCCTTTCCTGTCCAATTTAAAAACGGTTCACCGATTGCCTTGAGTTTACGCGCTGCTATTTTGGCGGTTTCTAAATCTTCGGCTGCGAGAATTTGCTCAATTAAGGCCTCAGCTTCTTCTCGTGCGGGGTTTTCATCCCAGTTTAACTCCGGGGACAAGGAGGAATCATAACAATAGGTGACAGGGGGTTTTTTCTTCTTGAAGTGGGGTTCCGTGCCAATATCGGGGCGCTGGGGATGTTCCTCGCCATGGTTGTAACTTTTGGCTTCCGTTTTCTTGTTCGTCTTCTTGGGCATGAGCAACTCTTCCTCCATGGCGAGGTCAATCTTTATTTTAACCCCAAGAGAGCCGAAAAAAAGCGAACTTCTCTAGGGAGAAATTCGCCTTAATTTCCAGAAATTCTGAATTTATTAATTAGGCACGAGCTTCGAGACGACCGTAGAAAATGCCGCGAATTTTCACTTCTTCAGCATCTTTTGCCCCTAAATCGGTGTCGGAAGGCTGTTCACTTTCAAAAACACCAGCAAACTCGCCAGTAGAAGCATCAACTTTAGTCACCTGTAAAGACATAGTACCTTTACCCAGTTCCGTCGCTTTGACGTTAGCACGCTGGAAATCTTGACTATCAGCACTAGCGGGTAAAGCGACAGCATTATCATAACCCGTCACCACACCCCGACCTTTGGGATCTAAGAAACCAGCGCCACGATAGGAGGGAACTTTAAATTCGCCTTCAAAATCCGTGGAACTGTTAATCGAGTTAAATCCGGCTTCGGTTTTGCCAGTGAAACCTTTAATGGTAAAGAAGAGGGGAACTCTTTCACCTCCGGGTAATTGTACGGTAATGGGTTGGAAATCGATACCGTCTTCTTCCTTGAGGGTTAAAACACCGTCTTCACCTACGGTTAAGGTCGCTGTCATCTGTTCTAAACTGGTGGTATCTCTGGTTAAGAGTTTACCCGGGATAAAGGTGGCTGCTTCCCGCTTATTAATGGGTTCACCCTTGACAAAATATTCTTGGGGTTCCAAACATAAATCTGTCACCACATAACTTTCGCCGCTTTCTAAGGGGAGAGTACCCCGGGTAAACTCGGAAATCTGCGGACATTTGTTAGCTAATCCAGTGTTTAAAATTTCATCATAGGTTAGCTCGTTTCTATTCAGGACGGCACTAGGCGCGTCGCTACAAGCTGTCAACACCCCTAAGCACAAGGCTAAAAAGGCAACTAACAAGGCACGAAATCTCATCTATGTCAACCTCTCTTTGTCAATCTTTACAATTACTACCCTTGATCCATAGCCTGATGAATTATCGAATCGGTTGCGCCAATTCACCGAAACTCAGTTTATCAAAGATCAGTGACCATTGAGAAGATGGGAGACAGGGGACGGCAGGCAGGGGATAGGAGTCAGGAGATAGGAGTCAGGAGATAGGAGTCAGGAGACGGGAGGCAGCCGGCAAGAGGCAACAGTAAAGAGATTGGAGGAGATTCGGCTAATCGAAGAATAAGCAGTTTAAATACGTCTTAGCTTAGGAGTCAGTCCCGATGAAAAAATTTTCACCACCACAGATGAAAGAGGTTTCCTTCCCCACACCCCACACCCCACACCCTACACCCCACTTCCCCACTTCCCCACTTCCCCACTTCCCCACTTCCCCACACCCCACACCCCACACCCTACACCCCACACCCTACACCCCACTTCCCCACTTCCTCACACCCTCTTTCAAGTCAGGAGGCTCTAAGTAACTGATAGCTGATGACTGATATGATTGGTGTGACTGTTTTCAAATAGGAACATGAATAGCCGATTGCCGGGAGATAACAGCCAATTAGATAGCCAACTAGATTCCCTTGTAACGACGGTGACAGCGATCGCCCAAGAACAGCAGGGAGATTGTAACGGTTTGTTAATGTTGCTGCGAACTTTAGAAAATTTACATCGGCAAATTCGCGAGCAGATGTTCGAGCCATCTTTACCCAATACCCGTAAGGACTTATACGGATTACTCCGGGATATCGAGGAAACCGGGGGATGGCCCTATATAGAACGGATGAAGTTACAAATGTTAATGGAAAAATTATTAGCC
>NZ_JASJFB010000039.1:0-22758 GCF_030065455.1 Microcystis sp. M53602_WE12
ACTATCGCCCCAAAATTCTGGTCAATTAATCCTATTTTATGCTAAGTGGGTGGGTGGAATTAAATATAAGATGAACGTAGGTTGGGTTGAAGCATGAAACCCAACGCCCGATTATGTTACGCTACCGCTAACCCATCCTACTGGACTGTTTCAGCTAAAATAGGGCAATAGATTTCGGCTTAAAGTCTTAGATTATAGAATTTATAGCATTTTTCTAATACACCAAATTAGCTGAAACAATCCACTACAAATAATTGTGCCTCCCTAATTATATATTGGCCTCAAAAACGGGACAATAGCCTTCAGCAACCACTTTAAAACCGTAGAGGGGAGAAGCGGGATTCCAACAGCGCTGACTTTTGTAGTGGACACAGACACGACAGCAATCCATCTCCTCTAAAGCTTTGGTGATGCGATTGGGACTCTCGCTTAATAACTCCCGTTGGGAGACTCCCCGCAATAATAATTCTTCCCCTTGCCAGCGCGCTTCCACCAGTCCCGTATCGGCGAAATTACTCCACCGGGGATCCCGGGTGATCGGCTCTGGTAAGGTGATAGTGACGATCGAATCCGATTCATTTAATTCTCCCTCATAGTGGCTGGGGGCCGGGGGTGTCGGTTGCATAAAGCGATCGCCAATAGGCAATTCCACCAGAGTTCCCACGGCCGGAGAATGGAGTTGATAACGGCTTTGTAATTCTTCTAAACTGGTCAAATCCGCTAGATATAGGGGCGAGCCATGGACGAACATGATATGCTGCGGTCGCAGGTTATGGATCAGTTGGGTGGTGTTGCGACTATCGCTATGTTCGGCCAGTAGATAGGTTTCTTGGCTAATTAATTGCGAACGCTGTGCCGCTTTTAATCGGGGATTCTCCAGGTTGATATCGTGCAGGTGTTGGGGAGCTAACATTAACCAAGGTTTATCCCCTTGCAGATATTTACTCACCTCCTCTAGGCGATCGATTAGTAAAATTATCGGAGTGGTTCCCCCTAGAGGTGTCGGTTTTTCTGGCAACCTTCGCAACCGGGGACAGATGCGCTCATCCCAAAATAAGGGCTGATGTTTGGCAAAATTTTGCACAGATGCGGGAAATTGTGGTAAGATTTCTAGGTAGGCATCGCAGGCTTTAGCGATCTTGCCCCCAACCCAGATATCAATGTCGCGGCCCGTGAATTGGTGGTGCGATCGCAGTAACTTTAAAATTTCTTGACCCAATCCCAAGGCGGGGACGGGTAGTAGGACATTTTGTCCCTCGGCGATCGCATGATAGATGCGATTCATCAACTGTTTTTCCTGCTGTCGTCGGTGGGGATGGCGCTCTGTGCCGTAACTGCCTTCAATAATCAGCACATCGGGGGATATTCCCCGCAGCAGATCGATCGATAATCCTTCCACCAGTTGAAAATTAGACAGGGAAAAATCGCCGGTATAGAGGACTTTATAGGTGCGTTTGGGGGTTTTGTAGGTGAAGAGGACCACGGCAGCCCCAGGGAGGTGGCCAGCTGGAAAAATCTCGACGGTGAGATCATCAAAGAGAGCGATCGGCGATCGCCATGGCCAACCCTGACAGAAACTGCCGATTTCCTCAGCAGAATCGGGCCATTGTAGGGGCAGCAGTTGTACTGTCACCTCACTGGCATAAACTGGCAATTGGGGATAGGTCTGATGGAGAGCCATTAACCCACGGATGTGATCGCTGTGGGCATGACTACAGAACACCAGATCCACGGGTGGTTTTTTGTTTTCGGTGAGGGGTTGCATATCGGCCAAACCGCAATCTAAAAGTATGCGATGGGGACCGATTTTCAGTAGGAGACAAACCCCTTCCGATGTGTGACCGACACCAAAAGGTAAACAGGATAAAAGGGATTTCGACCCCCAGAGGGCAGTAGAGCGTTGAACCATGGCAACCCTGATTATGATGACTGGTTAGTGAGCCGAACCATTGCCATCGTAGTTATCGCTATCGTAAAAACCGTTGCGGGTGCCGAAAAAGAGACAAGAGACGGTGAATACGGCCGTTAATGCCAACAGGATTAATTTGATGTCCATATAATTAGTGCAACTCCTCAGAGGGTATCTCCCCTCATACTAACCCAACTTTTTCGGTTGTTAGCAGCTAGGTTTCGGATTTGTCCCTGGGCGCTCACCCTCTTTCCCCCACCATCGCCCGGTCTATGTTAATAATTAACGAAGGCAGGAAGCGGAGGGCAGGAGTCCGTTTTTGTAACGGGGATTTATACTCCGCTCCAAAAACTTTTCGCCAACCAGGAGCGAGGTTTTAGACCTGTCCATTAGTCACATCTTTCTTAACATTTCAAACCTTTGTAGCACAGGGCTTTCAAGACTCGGTTAACAATCTGTAATATTCCTTGTTGACACCCTTAATGACAAAGAAAAAACTGAAATCAAGTCAGGATAAGGGTTAGAGTCCTTACTGACCAAATTGTTAAGAAAGATCTCTATAAGGGATAGGTTTTAGACAAGGGTTGTGCGCGATAATTTTAGTTAATTTAAAAGTCTTGAGCAAAGCTAATCCCAAGTCACAGGACTACTTTTCTGTATCTCATATTAAGAAAAAACTATGAGCGATAATATTTTGTCTCAAGCTTCACAGCGATCTATTACATAGATGGCAGTTGACTTATAATTAAGAAAGCTTGCTAATTTTGTCAGATAGAAAAAACGAGGAGATTAATTAATTTAGCTATATATGTCAAGATTAACCCAAGAATCTTTAGGTAATGAGGCGGCTATATTTTCAGCTTTAGAGTCTCAACATCAAGAAGCTTCGCTCTACGGTGTTACAGATGGTAAAGCGATCGGAACCTACTTAGAACAAAAGTTTAAACTATATCTAAAAGAAAAATATGATTTTGTTGAGGGTAATGCAGCCAGTGGTATCGATTTTCCTGAGTTGCTGGTTGATATAAAAGTAACCAGTACTAAACAACCACAATCATCTTGTCCTTTTAAATCCGCAAGACAAAAGATTTTTGGCTTAGGATATTCCTTAATTATTTTTGTTTATGAAAAGTTAGATAATAGTCTCAATCGCACTGCCAATTTAAGAATGATCACGACAATTTTTGTATCGGCTGAAAGAACAGCTGATTTCCAGATGACTCGTGGTATTCGCAACATCTTAAACAATCAGGGTAACAAAGATGATTTAATGGCCTTTATGTTAGATAAAAACTTACCCGTTGATGAAATGGAAGCATCCAATATAGCCGATGAAATTCTTGCTAATCCTCCAGTACAAGGATTTTTAACCATTTCCAACGCCTTACAGTGGAGACTACAATATACTAGAGTAATTGATCTTGCTGGTCAAGAAGAAGGATTAATCGCTATTTATAGAGAGAATTAGTAATGTCAGTTTCTCCAGTTAAAGTTGAATACGGCGACTTTCAAACTCCTTTAGAGTTAGCCGAAAAGATTTGCCAAAAGTTATCACAAATAAATGTTAATCCCAAGGTAATTATTGAGCCAACTTGTGGTACAGGAAACTTTTTAAAATCGGCAGCAGTTACCTTCAAACAAACTGAAAAAATTCTTGGCTTTGAAATTAATCCTAATTATGTTGCACAGATAGCCCAAGATGAGCAATTATGCCAAGATACAAGAATACAAGTTCATCAAAATAATTTTTTTGACTGTGATTGGAATGCTCTAACTCAAGCATGGAAAGAGAATATTTTATTCTTGGGGAATCTACCTTGGATAACAAACTCAAAACAGGGATTGATTAATGGTAGCAATTTACCGCAAAAAAGTAACTTTCAAGGTTATCATGGTTTAGATGCTATCACAGGAAAAAGTAACTTTGATATTTCAGAATGGATGTTAATTAAATTGATTGAATGTCTTAATCATCGTTCAGCTTATCTGGCAATTATCTGCAAAACAGCCGTTTCTAGAAAAATTTTGAACTATATTTATACTCAGAAAATTAATCTCACCTATTCGGCAATTTATCCGATAAACACTCAAAAATATTTTCAAGCTAATGTAGATGCTTGTCTCCTATTTTGTCAATTTGATTCTCAATCAGAAAATTACTTTTGTGATGTTTTCAAGAGTTTTGAGGAAAGGGAGTTTCAGCGTATTGGTTATCAAAATGATATTCTAGTCAGAGATTTAAATACTTTTATCAGACTAGAGAAGTTATATCATCGGCATCCTCTAGTAGAAAAATGGCGTTCAGGTATTAAACATGATTGCTCAAAAGTCATGGAATTGCAGTTAGTTAATGGAATTTTTGTCAATGGTTTAAAGGAAATCGTTGATATTGAAACCACCTATCTTTATCCTCTCCTTAAAGGTTCAGATGTGGCACAAAATCGCCTAGAAATTATCAATAAATACGTTTTAGTAACTCAGAAGTTTATTGGTGAATCTACAGAAAATATGCGAGATATAGCGCCAAAAACTTGGCAGTATCTAGTTAATCATGTAGATTACTTTGGGAATAGAAAAAGCAAAATCTATCAAAATCAACCAGATTTTTCTATATTCGGCGTTGGTTCTTACACCTTCTCTCCTTTTAAAATTGCCATTTCTGGACTTTATAAGAAACTGAATTTTCAACTTATATCACCCTATCAAAATCAACCAGTTATTTTCGATGATACTGTTTACTTCTTAAGCTTTGATGATTTAGATACTGCTCAGAAAACACTACAGCTTCTCAATTCTTCCCTAGCGATGGAATTTTATTCATCTCTGATATTCTGGGATGAAAAAAGACCAATAAAAACCCGTATTTTAAATAGTTTGAATTTATCAGAATTAGGGTGTATTACTAACGCCAACGCAGCTAAGTAACGCATCTCACGGGATATTTTATGATAATTTTTTCATCTCCTCGATAATTGTCCTTGTCTCGACGCTAACGGTACCCCCACGGGTTAATAAGTCAACCACTTGCTCTTTATACTTTACAAAATGATAGGTATTAAATTTCTGAGCGATGGTTTTATCTTTGGATTCCTTTTCTTTATATTGATCTTTATACATTATCATAACTACTCTAGAATATCCGCCCTTAATTTCTATGTGTTGTTCTTTCAATAGGGCTAGATTAGATTTAATGGTCATGACCGTAATTCTGACTTTAGTAAACTATCCATAATTATTTTAGTACAAGTATAAGCTTTTGGAAAAAAGCAATCTTATCGGTCATGGTAGTTTTGCCTGTCTCTGGGAATCAACTCGGACCGACTGAAGAAACAAAGGAAAATGGAAATTTTGCCGATCTAGGGCTGGCCTTTGCTATAAGTGAGCTATATAGCGCCTCCTTGGCTAGTGAGGAAATTCTCAAACGCTAAAGCTGAGAGCTCACCGCTATAACTAAGCACACGAATCACCCAGACTGAGAAAATATCATGCGTATCGCTCACGATGTCACCGAATTGGTTGGCCGCACACCTTTAGTACAATTGAATCGGATTCCCCAAGCGGAGGGCTGTCTTGGCCGAATTGTGATGAAATTAGAAGGGATGAATCCCGCTGCTTCCGTCAAAGACCGCATTGGCACTCACATGATTAATAGCGCCGAAAAAGCGGGTTTAATCAATCCAGAAACCACGGTTTTAGTGGAACCCACTTCTGGCAATACGGGAATTGCCCTAGCGATGACTGCGGCAGCTAAGGGTTATCGCTTGATTTTAACTATGCCGGAAACGATGAGTTTAGAGCGCCGGGCGATGTTAAAAGCCTACGGTGCTACCCTAGAACTTACCCCCGGCTCCCAAGGCATGAAAGGGGCAATTTTACGCGCTCAACAAATCGTCGATAGTATCCCCGGCGCTTATATGTTGCAACAATTTCGCAACCCTTCTAACCCGGAAATTCACCGTCTCACCACTGCTGAGGAAATTTGGCAAGATACGGAGGGACAGGTAGATTTTATTGTTGCGGGTGTGGGTACTGGAGGCACGATTACGGGAGTCGCTGAAGTAATTAAATCCCGTAAACCTAGTTTTCAAGTAGTCGCGGTGGAACCTTTCAATAGTCCAGTGATTTCTGGTGGTAATCCCGGTCCCCATAAAATTCAAGGTATCGGTGCAGGTTTTATTCCGGAAGTTTTACGCACAGATCTGATTGATGAGGTAATTACTGTCAGTGATGAGGAAGCTTTTCAATTTGGTCGTCGTCTGGCAAAAGAGGAAGGGTTGCTTTCGGGGATTTCTTCCGGTGCCAATCTTTGCGCCGCGATTCAACTGGCCCAACGACCGGAAAATGAGGGTAAATTAATTGTGGTGATTCAGCCTAGTTTTGGGGAACGTTATCTGAGTACGCTGATGTTCCAAAATATCGAGGAGCGCGAGTTAACTTTGGTGTGAAAAAAATATCGTCTTCAGCCTCTACAGTGAGCCTTTAGCTTTAACTATAGCAGTTATCTTAAATGGTGGCCTAGGATTCAGGCGCAGGTCGTCGGTCGTCAGTATTCTCCGAGTCGGGAGCCGGTCGTTAGGAGACAGGTTTTAGGTTTTGGGGTTTTGGGGTTTTAGTTCAATTTCCCCACTTCCCCACTTCCCTATACTTTTTAAACAGGATTTAGTATTAATCGTATTTTAGGAGGGATTTTTTCACCTGTAGGGGTATTTGTAAAGGTTGCGGTTTGATTGCCTCTTTCCCGGAACAATTATCCAATAAAGCCGATCGCACTTGTGCATCGGTTTCTCGCGAGAGAAGATAACGGAAGTATTCTTGGCATTGTTCTCGACGACTGGGGGAAAGTTGCATTTCACTTAAACGTCGGACTGCCATTAAGCGCATTAAGGGATCATTGACTGTTAATTTTTCTAACCAGCGATCGAAGTTTTTTGACTCATTTTGACCGCGATGGTCGAGAAAATGCCATCCTAGCAGGATTAAAGTCAAAACCGTGCCAAATCCTTGCAAAATTGAGGCCAGGGCCAACCAGCGATTTTCGGCATAGGTCCAAATGGCGACAGCGAGATAGGTGGCTAAACTGCCCAAACCGCCACAGACTACCGCTAAAGTTAACTTACCGCTATCGGCACTGAAAAAAGCACGCCCCCACAGCCACAGCGATGGCCAGTTTTGACCCTGGAGATGGTAAACTCCGATCATCGCCCCCACCCCGGTTAAAGTGGCCAAAACTAACTGCCAATTCCACGCCCAGAGGATCAAAAAACTAGCACAAGCTGCCGCCCATGTCAAGAATTGACGGGTTTTTTTGGCGGCGAGAGTTTTAATGACTCGACGCTGCAGAGCGGGGGAAAAATAGGGAGGAAGGCGGAATACTGAAGACACGGGAAGTTTTTCACTGAGGGTTTGATGATCACTATAGCCTGTTCTCAGGCAGACAGATCATTTTTCTCGGTAAAAATCCTCGTGGCAAAAGAGCGCAGTGCTAGGGTGGGCTAAAATTGCGATCGAGAATCAGCTAAAGTTCAGGTTGGCGGGCTTAGGTGTTAAGATGGTTTGCCATCAAACTCAACTTTTTTTATTAGTAAATAGCTGAACAATATTCTGTAAACTTATATACAGAAACCTAAAGAAATATATTAATTTGCAGTCTTTAGGGCAGCAAGTTCTGATAGACGATCTAAAGTAGTAAGTATAAATACCGCATCTAATTTTACCTAGTCACGCCAGCTATCTAACTCATCTATTTCACTTCCGAACAGAGTTGAAACGTCCTTTGTCTCGGTTGAATCTTGCGGGACTTTTGCAAGATGATCTTACTTATTTAACTTTGCAATAAAAGGGGATTGCTCCCCAGAAGTTTTCAGAGTGGTTGGATTGTGTTTGCCTAAAAAATTTTTGAGCAAGGAGATTAAATATTATGGATACTTTATCTACAAATTCCCATCCCCGGCGTACCATTGCCTTGACTTTTTCTGGGGGAGGCTTTAGAGCAGCAGGATTTTCTTTAGGTACAATGGTTTTATTAGAAAAATTGGGTTTACTGGAGAAAGTTCAAGCTATTTCATCTGCTTCTGGAGGCTCGATTGCCGCTGCTTTTTTTCTGATGGCTAAAGCCAAAGTTTATACACCAGAAAAGCCAGATTTACTTGATGGTAATTCTTTTTATCAAGAATTCTATACTCGCCTCAAGTCTTTTCTAGAAAGTGACAAGGTTGCCAATGCGATTTTGTCAGATTTGGGAGGTTCTCAAAAAATGATTAAAAATGCTGCCAATTGTTATAAGGAACAATTGTTAGAAACCCTATTCGGAATCTCTAAACCCTCACCAGCAAGAGGAACAAAAGAAATAAATGAGCGAGTTTGGCAATTATTACAGGATGCTAATACTTCCCCCGACTGTTTAAGTATCAATTCCACTAATATGACTGATGCCTCTTTATTTAGATTTGCGATGTTACGGACAATTATCAGTGAAGATAAAGAAATCTGTAGAGAAGGGAAAGGAATAGTAATTGGCAACAAATTTATTGATATATCTGATCCAAAAAATCAACAAATCAGCCAAGATTGTCAAAATCTTAGCTTAGGAGACATGATTGCGGCTTCCTCTTGTTTCCCTCTTGGTTTTGAACCAATTATTTTTCCCGATGATTTTGGCGATAACAAAGAAAGTTTAAACCACTTACAAAAACTCACCCCCAATCAAGATAGAGTTGCTTTGATGGATGCTGGTTTGTACGATAATTTAGCCTTAACTTCTGTTGAATCCTTAAGGTTAACTTCTGTTAAGTCATCAGGATTTTCTTATGATAAATCTAAGCCAATTAAACTACCAAATAAGATCGATCTTGTGATAGCCACCGATGCAGATAACCTTGAACCATCGAGTGCTTTATTAGATGCGTCTAAACTCAATCAAGTCAATAAATTTGAGGATTTAGTTAAGAATTTAACAGGTTTTACAAGAACAGTCCTTCAGGCAATTATAAAACCTCTAAATTTTCTTTTCACCTCCCGTAAGTGTCGTTGGATTGGCTGGTTAGCTTCTCAAGTGGGTATTAAAGGAGATGAGCTTCCCGCTCATAACTCATGGCGGTCTCTTGATCATAACAAATTAGCCAAACTAATTCCAGATCGAGTCAAAGAATTATCTCCTGTATTTGGCTCTTTTTTGCAAAGAAATCGCAAACTTACTTATCAGTTTTTGCAATATAAATATGAGCAAGAGTCCAACAATCCTGAAGGAGAATCCCAAAAGATTGATCTAGTTCGTAATTTGATCTTTGACCTTTATCATAGAAATGATCAAGATTTGGCCCTAAGTGAACTAGATTGTCCAGTGCAAGAGTGGAAAGAGGAGGCTCCCTTAGAATCTGGTGAAACTCTCAAACAAATCAAAAAAATGATCGCAAAAATTAATACACTGGTCTTAGCTTTGGTCTTAGATCAGAATGAGGAACTAGATACTAAGAATTTGATAGGAAGATTTGAAATCAATGAAACAAATAACCAAGAATATATAATTTGTCTATCTAAATTAGCGACGGCTCTACCGACAACACTTTGGTTAAAATGGTACAATGTTTGCAGTGTCAAGAGTTACGAAATCTCCCTAATCAAGAAGATTTTAGACCCTAAGTCAGTGCTAATCTGGAAAATAGATAATCAAGAGGAGACAAAAAAACTGATAACCAACTTAAAGATGACTTTTGCTAGTCAAAAAGAAGACAAAAGAGTGACAGCAGCGGAGGTGGTTATTGCCTGTGGTTTCGTGGCAGCTTGCTATAATCTTTTAGAGTATTCAGCCAATAAAAGCAAGCTACTTTATAGTAACCAATCGGATTTCACCTTAACTAAAGTGGACAGAAATAATCCTCAACAGATGAAAACTTTAGCCGAAATATTTAAGGCAAATTTTTCTGAAAAATCTCAATACTTAAATCTAGACATCGGAGAAATTAAAAAAGCAGCTGCAATCTGGTGGGAAATTATCTCAAGGGAGTCTCCTAGTCAGAATTTTTCAGAGGAAGAAAGTTTACATCTATTTATTAAACATATCGTCCAGATGTTGGAGGAGTTGCCACCAGAAAAAGTCTCCACAGTGATGGAGAAAAGGGATGTGATCGCTGCGTCAATGTTTTAATCGAACTTTTTATTCTTTCCTAAATAAAGGAGGAAATGATTATGATCTTCTCATGGACTGATTATGTGCGTGCCGTTGCTACCACCGAACAAATTCCCACTCGGTATCGCAAATTACGGGTTGTTCAATTAGCACAAGCAATCGTTGAATCTGCACGAGGTACGAGTAAACTTTTTCAAGAAGCGGGAAACCCCGGTGGACTCAAATGGCGAGATAAAATTGACGACAATTACACCGAAAAAATCACCCATCAAATTTGGTTAGTTACCCCTAGCGAACCCAATGGTTGTTATTGGTGTCATTGGAAAACCGCAGAACAGGCCGCAATGGGATATTGGCGGTTTATCGGTCGTCCGAATTCCCCCTATCAGGGATGGGAAGAATACGATAATGATCCGGAAGGCTATTTACAATATATTTGGGAAAAAGGCTATGCCACCGACCCAAACTATGTCAGTAAGGTCAAAAATGTTTTCCCTGAAGCTCAAAGCTTACTAGATGAATATGGTGGAGAACAACCTCCCCCATCACGGGTTTTCAAAGTTGCTATTATGCCAGGACATGGAGGGACAGATTCAGGGGCAGTCAACCATGCGCTAAATTTACGGGAAAAAGACTACAACTGGAAAGAAGCAGTTGAAATTAAAGCCCGTTTAGAAGCGGAAGGCAATTATCAAGTGATTATCTGTCGTCAAGAAAATGAATTAGCTTCCCTTTCAACCTTGCAACAACGAGCTAATGACAGTGGTGCAAATGTTTGTTTGTGTCTGCATCATAATGCTTGTAACCGACAGGCAAAAGGTTGGTGGTTATTTTATGTGAATCGGAGTCCAGAATTTGAGAAATTTATCAAAATCATCGATAAACACTTCCGAGGACTGCCTTTACAAGGACGGGGTTATGAATACGCTGGAACGCCCTTTGCTCATGACTGGTATAGTCGAGTCTGGAATTGTACCCATGCTTGTACCATGCCCACCATCTTGTTTGAAAGTTGCTTCATTGACAATGATGAAGATGCTCGTTGGTTGAGAGATGGCGGTTATCAGCAAATCGTTGAGAAAATTTGTGCGGGAGTTAAGGAATATTTAGGAAGTCAACCACCCCTACCTCAGCCTGAAAAATTCGTCTTTGTCTGTGATGCCAATCCGCCTTTAAATGTGCGGAAAGGTGCAGGAAGTAATTATGATCCTGTGGGGCGTTTAGATAACGGGACACGATTAACGGTTGTAGGTGAAGAGGGCAATTGGCTCAAAATTAGTAAACCGATTGAAGGTTATGTTCATCGTGACTTGACAAAATCTTCCTATTGCGTGTTTGTCAATGACCCGAATCCGCCCTTAAAAGTCCGTTCAGGGGCAGGAACAAACTTTTCGGTGGTCACGGAACTGACTAATGGCACACCCTTAAACGTGATAGGGACGGATGACAATTGGCTTCGCATTGATAAACCCGTGGAAGGTTATGTCTTTACTTCTTTAACTTCCTCGCTGCATCGAGTCTTTGCTGCTGATGCCAATCCTCCCTTAAATGTGCGCTCTGGACCTGGAACTACCTATGAAAAAGTGGGTCAATTAGACAATAATACGGCTTTAACTGTCGTAGATGCTGGTTTGGATAGTCAAGGTGCGAGATGGCTTCGTATTAGTTCACCTTGTTCCGGTTGGGTTCTAGAAAGTTTAACCTCCGATCGCCTGATGGGTTCGGGAATCAACCCTCCCGCTTCTAATCTATCGGAAAGTGAGCAATACGATTATTGTGCCGAGATTATCACCCATAATGGCGGAACATTGCGTAAACGCAATTTAATCTCTTTCCGGAAGGAAACCAGTACAAAAGTCAATGATTGGCATGGTTGTTACGATGATATTACTTACATGATCTGGAAAGATGGCGCAGGGAAACACGCTTGTAAATACGCCTCTAACACGGAACCCTCATCTCAGTATGAAGATAGTAATAATCCATTGGCTGATCGCAACAGAATGGGGGTTGATGCAAATGGTGATGGACGACTGGATTTAGGACGTTTACCCGAAGGATATTACGAATATAAAACAGGAACAAGTGCCACCCTGGGTAAAGTATTGTGTCCTACCGCATCAGCCATGGCGGAACGAGATACCAGTCACGATGGCCTATTTCAACCTAATGAACCTCGTGCTTCTGCTGGAACAACGATGTTATTTCATCAAGGTGGAGAAACGAATCCTTTCAGTGCCGGATGTCAAACCATGCCTCCCAATGAATACACCAGATTTTGGAATGATTTAAACAGCAACGGTGATCCTGGTGTTATTGGTTATACCATTGTTCGCTGGTGTTCAATTGCTTAATTCCTTGTCCATTCACGTCAAGTTAAGCAATCACAGATAAAATATTGTCGGCATTGACTTAACTTGATTACCAAGAATGGCAACACTATTGGCTGAAATGGCTGGATAAAAGTCAAAGGCGATCGAGATGTTCATTTTGTCTTTGAAGAATACGCAGAAGTCAAGGAAACTTAAACTTTTTGTTAGGTAGGGCAAAATCAATCTAATCCCCTCCTAGTTTTAATAATTATGATCACTTATTTGAGGACTTAATTATGATGTCAATCCCTGAAGAACTCAATCCCAACCAAGGCATCCCTGGATGGCTAGAACTCGATGATTTAAGCCTTCATGGAGACATGGTAGCACGCATCCCTAAAGGAGCTTATATCAAAGGAATAATCGGTGGAGAAAAACCTTTTTTTCCCGTCTCTGAAATTCTTGGTACAGCTATCTCTAAACCTGAAGGAGTAAATAGCAATTGTGGATGGGTTGAATTAGAAACTCTGACCTTTCATCGTGACATAGAAGCTGTTGCACCCCTTGCTCCTTATGTGCGGGGAGAGATGGATAAAGACCACAATTTTTATCCCGATAAACCTTATACTATTGTGCGCTCAAATGATTTTATTGGCAATGGAGAAGAAAAGTTTATGACGACTCAAGCTATCGAAGCATTGGTAAATACTGTCATTAAAAAATACCCCATTGATAGTACACAGATAACCGATCCAAGACAAAAATTTACTTTATTAGCTGGATCGAAACTTGAGATTCAACAGTATGACAGGGTGGATCATAATCATTGGAAATTGCTTTTATCTTCCCCTGTCAATGGTTCAGTCATCTGGTTTGCTTATAGTCCTCATGTCAATATCATTCGCCCAAATATTAACCGAAGCACGGTGATTACTTACCAAATCTTAAACGATGACAATGGGAAGCTGAAAGCAACCGCTAAATTAGCCTGTAACTTTTGGAATCGTTTTGTCATTCCTCAGTCTAATATTGTGATCCGACTAGGAACATTTTATAGTCCTGGTTCTGTGATTGCTAGAGCCTATAAACCTTATCAACAAGGCAATACCGTCTATGGCAAGATTGAGTTTAATACTAAGTATCTTGGAACGTTTACTAATTATGGTATTGCTGGCACAATTATTCACGAAATTGGACATACATTAGGATTTGGTTGGGATCAATGGATGAATTTGTTTTATCAAAATACGGGTGCTTTTAAACCCGAAACAATCAAGAAGATTCCCGAACTACAATATATGTTTGTTGAAACCGATTATGGTCCAGGAACAGCATATTCCCACTGGGACGAAGAACGATTTGATCAGGAATTAATGACGGGATTCAAAGATACCTATGAATATGTCTTACCTGTGACGATTAAAGTGATGGCACTTCTCGGTCATGTTATTGCTGAGGAATTAATCCAAAAAACGAATTTAGAAACCTTGATTCGTGAGATTGAAGATGTTCTATTCACCATGACAGAAACAGTCCAAGAAATTAACTTTGAATACTATAAAGATACCGAAATATCGGAGGAAATTTACACCGCATTGACCTAAAATTGTCAACATAAATATGGGGGGAGTTATTACTATTTTCCTGAATTAAGCTTCCCCCGATCGAGTGTTTCATAATTTAAGGACTGTTTCTATGAAAATTACCCACCTTTTCAAGCTATTATCAGCACTTAGTTTGGCTCTTCTTCTCGGTTGGCTTTTCCCGATGGCTCATATTAAGGCTGACAATGTATCAACACTGGGAAAATATCCTGTCTGTGAACCATCTGCTGTCGTAAAAGTAACCTGTCCAGAATCAGAAGGAAATTGCCTTTTAGTAGCAGATAATGAACAAAAAGACGCTCTCTTTCTCTATTCTGTGAGTTCTAAGCAATTAGACTCAACTCGTCAAAGTCAGTTAGCCTTAGAGAAAAAAATAAGTGACATTGAAGCGATCGCAAAATTAGATGATAATAAAGTTCTTCTCTTCGGTTCTCACAGTCGTAACAATAAATGTGAGATCAAAGCAAATAGACAACGGTTTGTACAGGCTCAATTGTCGGGAAATCAATTAAAAATTATTGGTGAACTGATCCAAAGTCCTCAAATCGATTCTAAAGTTCTCTTTCAAGGTCTAGATGTGAATTCTAACAAGATTATCAGTGCCGTGAGTCGTGCTATTGATGAGGCGGAAACCAAGGCTAATCAATCATTAGGAGATAAAGTGGCGTGTGAACAAGCCAATGCTTTTAATGCGGAAGGAGCAGTAGCCATTCCTGAGCCTTTATCCCTCGAAAAATTCAAGATTTGGATTGGCTTACGTTCTCCCGTTGTCACATTAGACGCTAAGAATTATGCTGTTTTACTATCAATGGCTAATCTGGATAACTATCAATTCGATGGTGCAACACTTCTAGATTTAGGGGGACGGGGAATCAGAGAAATTACCTTTGATAATAACCAGATTTGGGGAATTGCTGGCGGGCCGAAAGATGGTCAAGATAATTTCGTTTTTTGGAAACTATCGGCTGAGGATCTCAAACCCAATACGATTCTTAAACCTGAAATCCTTCGAGAATTACCCCAGTCATCGGAAGGATTAGCGATCGTTGATGGAACGGCCTATATTTTGATTGATGGCGATAGTGGGGATTCTGGAAATCAGTGTGAAATACCCGCCAGATTTGTGCAATTTACTGTCCCTGATTAAAGTTGTTTCCTCACATTTTGCCAGTTTTAAAACTTAGATAATCCTCTCACATTGCCAAAAAGGAGCAAAAATGATGACTACTCAAAAACTGAAAGCTCTAGTCAATACTGTTATCAAACAATCTACCCTAGATAGCAGTCAGATTACTGACCCTACTCAAAAATTTTCCTTGATAGCTAAAGATGAACTTGAGATTAATGATTACAAATCTGCGGACAATAATCACTGGGAATTAGAATTAACAACCCCTGTTAATGAGATAGGGAAATGGTTCGCTTATATTCCCCATGTCGAAATTAAAAGTAATGACCCTGTGGCCAAGATATTACAAGATATTAAGCAGTCTCAATTTAAGGTGTATCATCGACCAACAGAACAAGATAAAGCGGGACTGGGGATTTTTCCTTTAAATGGATTAGACGGACGTTCAGAACGCATTTATCCAGCTTATATTTTGGGACCGAGAAGACAAGTAGATAGTCTTGTCAGACAACTCAATGCCTTACTTTCTGTTAAGGATACAGCGTTTATTATTGCCGAGCGTTTAGTCCAATATCCTGAAGACTATCTTGCTACTCTTTCTAAATTTGATAAAGCAGTTCTTATTCAATCTTTTGTGGGTGTTGGTAACTCTACCTCTGACAACCTAGTACCAAGACATGAAAAAGAATTGTGGCGTATTGAACAGTCAATTCGCCTTTTACAAGCAAGCCATTTGTCTATCTCTGCTCTTGTTTGTGCTATGGGAGATTCCCCTAGTTCAGTCGCTATAAAAGTTCGCAATAAAATCCAAGAAAGACTTGATCAACTTCTGGAAAAATACCATTTATCTACTCTGAAAAAGCCAATTACTTGGGGTGCTGATGAGTTAGTAGCAATGGCGATGGCTCAAACTCTTCCTCAGACGAAAGTGCGTATTCAAGTAGCGAATAATGATACCAAACTTCATTATGATGCTAACCGCCAGCCTTGGGAAGTGATTCGAGAAAAATTGCCCGCTATCGGACTCATTGAAACCGAAAATGATTGGGATTTTGAGGTAGCTATTTTAACTCGTCGTCAAGGTGGTAGCACTGATTGTTATCAGAAAGACGACAAGGAACAAGCGAAGTTAGATGAGCGATTTCTGGCTAAATATAAGAACTATTCTTCCGAGCAACGCGCTAAATTAGTCATCATTGATGGCCGACTTTTTAATGGGGCTTGGAATGCTCAATCAGTCCTGCCTTATGATGATTTATTGGCCTTTGGTAGCTGGGGAACATTTGGCAATTGTTTTGGCTCAACTTTGGCAGCAGCAAAAATTATTTTCTACGCTAAAAATCCTGCTGCTCAGAAACAACTTTACCTAGAGGCAATTGCTCATGACGTTTTTGCTAATGGCTATCAAGAAGTTCAACGACCAGAAGAACCTAAAAGCTTCTGTAATCAGCTAAAAAATCAAACAGGAATCACTTTCAAGCATTACGACGGATATGATAATCCTGCTACGGTCAAAAAAGTCTTTGAGGTCTTAAATCGGCGCGTTAATGCCAGAATGCAAGAACATTTTACAGGACTTCCCCTTGTTAATAACCGAGTCTTCCGAATTACCCCGCAATTTTGGCGCACTTTTGAGAGTGAAGTCCACATCTGGCCAAGATTACCAGAGGAAATTCATAAAGTTGGTATCTATCGTACCGATCTGGAAGCGATCGCTTTTAATCCTTCATTGGGCGATCAATTCGTCTAACAGTAAATTTTTCAACAATCCCATAGGAGAAATACCATGACTTCCCTACAAATTATCAATCCTACCAATCATGCTCACTTTGAATGTCTAAAACCTGTTACTTTTAGAGGCAAAGTAAATTCTGGAATAGTCACTGTAGAACTCACAGCAGATGACAAATATTCCCTAGGCAATAATCAGGTTAAAGCAGACGGTTCTTGGTCGATTACTTATTCAGGATTCACGAATCCTGGTGATCGCAAAATTACCGCTATCGCTCACACTCAAACCAATCAAAATAAAGAAGAAACCAGCATTCTGATTCATGTGGCAGCTCCCTCAGATTATACTAAAACTATTTATGAGGGTTTAGTTTTAGATGCTTACAAAAACCTCCAACACACCCAGTCTCTGCCGACAGATCACAGGTTAACTGATGCCGAAGGATGCCGGTTATTTGAACAAGGAATCCTGCCCATTCTTCAGTCCAAAACAACCTTTATGGAAGCAACGGAGGAAGGTCATAAGAAACTAAACGAATTAGTTGAACAAAACAAAGATCAATACGGTATTCATCATGCACCCTGTGCTTATTCTGTCTCCTGTGTGATGAAATATCTGGCTGAAAAGTTAGGATTAGCCACCGTCAAAGCACTTTTCCAAGACCCCTGTTTAATTGATAATGTTCAAGTTACAGGCGTTGAGAAAAAACTGCGTCGTCTGGGATTTCTCTACTTTTTGAAAGAAGATTACCTAGCACCTCGTGGGGCAATTGGAGCAAGATGGCCTCGAAATAATCAGGATCAATCGGGTCACATTTATTACATCACCAAAGATGGAGCAAAAAGGACTCAGTTTCCCAACCCAGAGAATGATTGGGATGATCAACAGGGCAAACACGAAAAGGGCATAAACGGGCCTAAATGGCAAATTAAAGACCTTCATGCTGAAAACCTCGATTTCTTCGATCATGTTTATATACAATGGGAGAATGGCTACACAGAAGGATTTTGGTTGCCACCGGGTATTTATCCTTTAAATCGTGGTTTCAATCTGTCGAATCTTTAGTTCCGTATTCTAACAATGCCCATGGGCCGACCGTTTAAAGTAAGTGGCACTTCGGTAATAGCTCAGTTTCTAATGGCAATTGGTCAGTCTCTTATCGTTTTACTGACAACGGCAAACGTCAAATTGAAGCGAGAGGATTTGATCAAGATAATCATTCTGTTGCTAGTGAAAAGATTACTTTAGAAATTGAAGCTTCTTCCATAAGCTGTGAACTAAGAACGAAACTCTTTGAAATTGGCGGTTATTCTGTTTGGCAAATTTCAGGACAAACCGCTTTTTTCTATCAATCAAAAATGAGTATTGATGCCGATGGTGCGCCGAATGCCTATCATCCCGACAATATTGGCTTAGATGATCTGAAAAATGCCGGTTATCCAAATACGTCTTGGTGGAAGAATATTCTTGTCCCTGACCCTCAAAATCCTAATCGAGCTTATGAGCAACGGGAGCATCTCATTTATGCAAGCGAGTAATTATACTTGTCCCTAAAACTGGTTTCTAGCAAGGCTTTCAAAATAGCTTGACATAAAACCTGATTTAGGGGTTACAAAGGTGAGCATGAGCAATGCCCACCTGAGTTTTTTTTAAGGAGTAATTACCATGAATAAAGTTGCTGTAATCACAGGTTTAGCCCTAGCATATTTTGGTGTTAATGTCAATAGTTTGCAAGGGGCAAATATCACCTACAATTTTCAAGGTGTCATAACTTATGGAAGTCTGACGGGAACTTATTCCGGTTCGGCTAGTTTCGATAATGCGGCGATTACAGGAGTGGATTTTGAATCTATCCCCTTGACCAATATTAGTTTTAATCTACTCTCCAATACCTTTAATCTCGCTTCGGCCGATGCCCCTCCCGTGGTCAATTATTTCGATGAGACTTTTATTGGCATCGATTATAGTGTCACCTCTACTAATGCTTTCTTTCCCATCGCTAATTTTGCCCTGACTAGCGGATTGTTTAACCTCAGTGAAGCGGCTTTTGCCTATACTCCTCGCTTGGGTATTGCGGGACAAGGTAGCCTAACTTTTAGCAAAGTTCCTGAACCTTCTATCGTTATCGGTTTAATCATTTTAGGAGGAATAGGTTTTGTCCTCCGCAAAAGGCCATAACTAATTTGAGACTTCCTTCGCTAAAAACGCCTACGTCTAAAGCTCTTGCTAAAGTAACTCAAGAATATATTTTGGTCTGTAATGAAGTTCCGGGGGAAGGCGATAAGTTGTCTATTTCGAGGTTCCCTATTTTAGCACGATGGTAAGTAGGGAGGCACAATTATTTGTAGGATGGGTTAGCGGTAGCGTAACATAATCAGGCGTTGGGTTTCATGCTTCAACCCAACCTACGTTCATCTTATATTTAATTCCACCCACCTACTTATTTCTACTCAATTTTATAGAGATAGGCTTCCGGGGTTTCAAGAAGGGAAGTCATCGGGCGATCGAGAGGGGGGGTTTTGGCGAGGGTAAAAATTGGAAATAAATCGTTCATTTGGATAGCCATTTTAAATTTCGGCTGTATATAATAACTACCCGATGGGCAGGCATTGGTTATCGTTAGCTCTCTTTTGGTCATAAAGGTATCGATATAATCATACTGACCATGCTCTTTTCTTTTGCCTTTCTTGGCCGGATCACAAAGGGTTGAACCGACCGGAATCTGATTGATAATTTCCACTGTATCGGCCACGGATAGGAGTCTTTCGGAACCGTATTTACTGGCAAGATAACGTTGATTGAAATAGAGATTAGTTGCGATAGAATAGCCGATGATAATTGCTAGAACTAGACCGAGGATCCTGTCGAAAGTCTTAGTAAAGTTTAGATAGGCCAGACTAGCGATCGCCAAGAGGATAGGAGCAAACCAGAGTAAGATTTTACGATGGGAATAAAAATGCTCATCAGGATAATTAGAGGAAGCGTAGAGAAAAATTATCCAAGTGATCGCAAAAAAGCCGATCAGTGTTTTATTGCCTCGATATTTTTTGATGACTATGTATAGAGAAATGCCGAAAAAAATAGCCGAAACTACGACATTGAAAATCGATATATTGTCATTCAAAAAAAACACTTGATTACCCAGATAAACCGTTTCCCAAATCGCTTTAAATAGACGAGTGAACAGATTACTCGATGGTTCACCGCTCGCCCCCTTCTCCGTGAGCGCTCTCACCAGTCCTTTCGTATTGGCGAAATTCCGAACTATCTCACTGTACCAATACATAACTAAGGCGAGATTTGCGGAGAGAATCGATAGAAAAGGCAAAAGACATTTACGAGTATTCTTGCGATTTCGATAAACAAACCCTAGAGAGGCGATAACACAAGTCACTGGGATAATTAACATCGTGGTGGTGTGTAAACTCACCAATATAGCGACGGTAATCCCGAAGAATATCCAAGCTATAGCCTGATAGAGCAGCGGCTTACTCGTTTCCATCTGGAAACGATAGAGTAAAGCAAAAACGAGCAGGAAAAAGGGTATTGGGCTAGGACACCAGGAAAAATTATTAATGAAATAGTCCGCATAGATCGTGCTATACCAAAATCCTGCCAAACTGGACAGGAGAAGACGTTTATCTTGTTCTACATTTTCTAAAAGTTGATAAACAAAGTAGATTAAGAGGGGAATCGATAGAAAAGAAAATAGTCCATTGGTAAGGACTTGAAATTCGGGAGCGGTACCGAAAATTGTCAGGGGAAACCCTAAATAAATATAGAGGGGGGGAATTGCGAATCCATATTTTCCACCCCCACCCGCAAGTCCCAATTGAGGAAAGTTTCCCTTCCACATATCCATCCAAATATAACCAATGGTAATCTGATCCGGATCCGGTCCGATATCGAAGGTAACGTATTCAAAGATACTGACAATCCTGGTGAAAAAGGCAAAGGCGATCGCTAGAATCCCTAAAATCAGTGCCGTTACTCGGACTTTATTGATTGATTTCCCCATAAGTGTCGGTATTTTTATCCTAAAATTGTCTGGTAGCTTCGTGACCGTATACCCGAATATTTATCTTCGCATGGTAGCACGAATTTCTAGTCCTACTCGGTCAGAATTATAGCGTTAAAGATGAAGTATAACCTGATTTAGCATTACTGGCCGACTCCCCAAAACGAAAACTTCGTACCTCACCATAAAGATAACTGCTATAGGATTTAAGAGCCTGTTTAGCAATAAACTGGGTACACTCGCTTAACAAAATTTTTTTTAGACAGATCTTGGACACAATCAGGAATCCCGTGTTAAACTGCCTCGATAAGATGATGTCACTCTCAAGACCCTTCACTATATAATCTAATGGTAATACAATCGGTCAGTTTAACAGTTAAGGACTATAAGTCTAACATTCCCGTGGCTATCTTGTGTGGTGGCAAAGGAACCCGACTGCGGGAAGAAACCGAATTTCGACCTAAACCGATGATTGCTGTCGGAAATCGGCCAATTATTTGGCATATCATGAAAACTTATGCCCATTATGGCTTAACTGACTTTATGCTCTGTCTAGGTTATAAAGGGGAAATAATCCGGGACTATTTCTTTAGCTATGATTGGAATCAAAGTGATGTCCTCTTAGAGTTAGGCAATAAAAAAGTGACCAAACTCGATAGTGGACATGATGAAGAAGACTGGCGTATTTGGTTAGTTGATACGGGACAGGAAACCATGACCGGAGGCCGTCTTAAACGTCTCACCTCTTATATAGATCAAACTGGAAGTGATATCTTTTTAGCCACCTATGGGGATGGGGTTTGTGATGTGAATATTGCGGATCTGTTGGATTTCCATTACTCTCATGGTAAATTAGCCACCTTGACGGCGGTTCGTCCTCCTTCTCGCTTTGGCGAGTTAGTGATTGAAGATAATCTAGTCAGTCAGTTCCAAGAAAAGCCCCAAACATCTGAAGGATGGATTAATGGGGGCTATTTTGTCTTAAATCGCAAGGTTTTGGATTTAATTGAGGGAGATGCGACGACTTTTGAAGCACAGCCCCTAAGAACCCTGGCTGCTTTGGGAGAACTCGCCGTCTATAAGCATGAAGGGTTTTGGCAGTGTATGGATACTTACCGAGAAATGGAAATGCTCAATCACCTTTATGACACTGGACAAGCTAGATGGAAAATATGGTAAAGGAAGCATTTTGGTCGGGCAAAAAGGTCTTTATCACGGGTCATACTGGCTTTAAGGGGTCTTGGCTGGCTTTTTGGTTACTCCATTTGGGGGCAGCGGTAAAAGGCCTCAGTTTAGCTCCCAATACCACCCCCGCCTTATTTGAGCAATTAGACTTAGCTCAAAACCTGAGTCAGCATATAGGAGATATTCGAGCGGCTGAGTTAGTGGCTCGTTTAATCGCTTCATGGCGACCGGATGTAGTCTTTCATTTAGCGGCGCAATGAGCGTCCTATACCGAACTCAAGTCATTGACAGATAATCAATCCTTTAATAGCAGGAGGCACTAAGTGGACATAGTAAATTCAATACATATCCAGATTAGGAAAATGCTCAAAAAGCAATCAAAAATTGATGGC
The DNA here is from genome assembly GCF_030065455.1 of Microcystis sp. M53602_WE12. NCBI lineage: Bacteria > Bacillati > Cyanobacteriota > Cyanophyceae > Chroococcales > Microcystaceae > Microcystis > Microcystis sp. M53602_WE12. Next base: position 22,407 of record NZ_JASJFB010000039.1, read on the forward strand.
AGATTTTTGGTAGTTGCTGCACTCTTAGGATATTTTGGGTTATTGTATCTAGCTAATTTTTTTGTTCCCTATCACAAGTTTTGGAGGAAACTAGGGGTTCCTGCGGTTAAAAGCCCTTTTATCGATCTTGCAGCCGTATTAGGGGCTTTTGATTGTGATCGATTGACAGGCGAAGTTTCCCTAACAAATAATTCCTGCTTCACTCAAATAGCTGAGAGGGGGACAAGCGAGCTAGAAGGTAGATAGGGCAAGCGATATCGCTCTTTGTCCTTTGATGTAATCCTTCAACCGATAGCGGCTAATTTGCATTAACTCTTCTATATTTTTTTGGAACATTTGATGTAGCTGGAGC
>NZ_JASJFB010000346.1:0-1361 GCF_030065455.1 Microcystis sp. M53602_WE12
AGTGGGGTGTAGGGTGTGGGGTGTGGGGTGTGGGGTGTGGGGTGTGGGGTGTGGGGTGTGGGGAGAATAAATAAAATAATCTCCTATCTCCTGACGACCGGCTACTGACGACCGGCTACTGCCTACGGTTAAAATAACTGGTGAATAACATCATTGATCATCGCGTAAGCGTAGCCTATTTTGCCTCCTTCTAACGCCAAAATTATTTTTATCTTAACTATCGGTGTGGTGTCGGTTTCTGCATCGGCAATTTTTATCCGGTTAGCGATCGAAGCGGTAGGTAATGCTACGATCGCATTTAGTTTATTTTTAGCGACTTCGCGTCTGATATTGGCTTCTGTTGTCCTAATTCCGAACTGGTTGACCTTATCACGCCAAAAAGTCCCTATTAAAGCCTATTATTACGCAGTGGGGGCAGGATTTTGTTTAGCTCTCCATTTTGCTACTTGGATTACTTCTCTCTCCTACACCTCGATCGCCGCTTCCACCACTTTAGTCACCACTAATCCCCTCTGGGTTTCTCTGTTGGGTTGGTGGTGGTTTCGAGAAAAACCGAGCAAATTAACTTTTATCGGCATTTTTGTGGCTCTAACGGGGGGATTATTCATTGTTTTAGCCGATCGATATCTCAGTAGCTCTTATCCTAACCCTTTATTGGGCAATAGCTTGGCTTTAATTGGAGCAATTCTCGTCAGTGGTTATATTCTCCTCGGACGGGAAGCACAAAGAAAGGGCTTAAATATTAAGAATTATATAACTGTAGCCTACACTACCGCAGGATTAGCTTTATTACCTTCTATTTTCTTATTCGGTCAAGGTAACAAAAGCTATCCTTTGTCCGTGTATGTTTATGTGTTAATGATGGCGATTTTTCCGCAATTAATCGGTCATACTAGCTTTAACTGGGCTTTGCGATGGGTAGCACCGACAATAGTAACCATGGTAATTTTATTAGAGCCAATCGCCGCTAGTCTGTTAGGAGTGTTCATTTTTGGTGAAATACCAGCCCAAGAAGTCATTTATGGCGGATTAATTCTGTTAATCGGCGTAGGCATTGCTATTTTAGGCGGATAAGCTTGTTAGTGTATCTAATATTACCGGTTAAGTGTGATCTTGATCGCGGATGGTAATCACAGACAAAAGCTAGATTAGTGTACAATGCTAACTGCATGAGAGTTTAGACAATCTGACTCACTTGAGCAATAGGGTTTTCGGGGAATTAATTCCCTGACTAGAGTTAGAAATATCCGATCATCGAAAATTTTGGGTCTGAAACCCCGCCGTTTTAGGTTGGCTTTGCTGTTAAATATGAGCATCGTTTACGAAATATATGCTAAAATATGAGACATGGAAAAAGCCTA
>NZ_JASJFB010000123.1:0-11177 GCF_030065455.1 Microcystis sp. M53602_WE12
CATTGCATAACACAAACCGAAGAGCCAAATATTTTGGCCGCAGGGCTTGCGGTGTCAGTCTGTAGAGCGACCATAAGACCAGAACAGAGTAAATCTGTTAAGGCAGGTGCGAAAAATCCTTCGGGACCCCAAGCAGAAACCCAAATCGTGAGGTTTGGGAATCGCCGTCCGTTTTACGGCGGCGAGGATGTCAATTTGTCCTGCCATCAAGAGTGAGGAAGAGTCTTAACTCATCGTCCGCTCATTTTTGGGAGCAAGATGGGGTCGAAGAGGTGGAAAGGCGTTGTCAAATTGAAAGATCATCCGAATCAGCACCGGAACTGAAATTACTTTGATAGCAAGGATTGCATTGCATCTTTCATATTCTGATCTGACAACGCCAACTACTGAGCGTTCGACAAAAGCTCACGCCGAAGTCTCACACCGAAGTCTCACGCCGAGGTCCGAACGGGTGTGGGGTTTTAAGCTAAGAGGCATTTTAATCGCCTATCCGATTAGCTGAATCTCTCCCCATCCCTTTACTGTTGCCTCTTGTTTCATCTAAACAAGCAATTTAACTGCGCGGGCAGCCCTGCATCTTACCTAAAATGTCGAATGAATGCCCCCGCTAGATTTTTCGACAAGATACTCACCTTTGCGGGGGATGAAATCCGACCAGAATATCAATGACCCTGAGCGAAGCCGAAGGGTCAACCCCAGAGCATCGGTTTAATTCCACCATCTGTGGGTAAACTCTGTTATCGAAAAAATCGGGTCTAAAACCTCGCCTTAAGGCGAAAAGTTTTGGGAGCGGGGCATAAATCCCCGTTACAAAAACGGCCGACCGCCCCCTGCCTTCGTTAATGATGTCTGCCATCCCCAAGCTCAAATTATCTGGCAATTAGCGATTAATTAGGCTACTATAACTAATATCCCCCCCCATTGGCCTCGATTTAGAACTGGCTTTTATCCGTCCCCACCTTATCATCGATTTTTTTCCAGAATCTTATGTCTGAAACTATCACTCCCGCCATTAGCGATCGCATCTGTAAACACAGGAACAAAGATCACGGTGATGCCGTGCTTTTCTACTTAGGTCTATCGGCGGTATTATTAAGCTTACATCTACCGGCAGCGGCGCAAAATTGTCGGCCACTTTCTCTATTAGGCGGTGAAGGTAGTGAAGTTACGAAAACTGTCTCACAACCCACTGTTCCAGGTCCTTTCGGTGTCACGATAACTCGTAATAATTGGAATACCGATTGGGCAGTTCCGGGGGGTAGAAGTTTTCAGAGGTTTATCGTTACGGTTTCTGTCCCCCAGGCTGCTTCCTTTGATATCCGGCTGTTTCTCAAGTATAGCGATCAAACTAACGAGGAATTTTTTAATACTAATGGAGTACGAATCGAACCCGATAAACCCTTAACAATTACTGCCACAGTACGGGCAAATGATCAACCTTTTCTAGTCAATCTTTTTGTCAATGGTATTCAGCACATTGGTAATACCTACACCGCTTCTGTTGTCGGTTGTGAACGATAAAATATATAGGGTGTACTGAAAAAGTTTGTTGGTGGGGACAGAGTGTGGGGTTTTAAGCTAAGAGGCATTTTAACCCCCTATCCTTAGATTAGCTGAGTCTCTCCCATCCCTTTACTGTTGCCTCTTGTCTCATCTCAACAGGCAATTTAACTGCACGGGCAGCCCTGGAGCTTACTCTCTATCCCGATTGACCATAAGTGGGACAATTAGATCAATGCACAATTAAAGCTTTTTGTCAAGAAAATAATATTAAACTTATTATTGATACCCGCCATCCTCACGCCCAAATTATCTGGCAATTAGCGATTAATTACGCTACCCTAGCTAATATCCCCCCATTTGAACTGGCTTTTATCCGTCCCCACCTTATTATCGATTTTTTTCGGGAATATTATGTCTGAAACTATCACTCCCGCCATTAGCGATCGCATCTGTAAACACATGAACAAAGATCACGGTGAGGCCGTGCTTTTCTACGCTCAAGTTTACGGTAATATTACCGATGCAGAAACCGCTCAAATGCTCTCCATCGATCCCGAAGGCATGGATTTAGCCGTAGAAAAATTAGGGGAGAGTCAAACAATTAGAATACCTTTTGAGCGCACCCTAGAATCAGCCAAGGATGCCCATAATATCCTCGTTGAGATGCTAAAAGTTAATCAAACCACCCCTTGACAAAGCCCGATTTTGCGACTATCACCGAAAAAGACCAACCTAGAGAATTAGCCCATGAATCAGGTTAACAGTACGGGAATAAAAATACCCAAGTCTGGCTGGCGTTTACTGCCTTTTTTAGTCTTGGGTGTGCTAGTTTTTGCCTTTAATTCCTCCCTAGAATTAAATTATCTAGTTAAGGGTTATATTACTCTCTTGGAATTACAGACAGGCATCGTGGTTTTATACTTTCTTTTGGCTAAATTAGGGAAATCTCAAAAATTATGAGAAATAGAACTATAGCGGCTTTACTAGCCTTTTTTCTTGGTTATCTTGGCATCCATAAGTTTTATCTAGGGGAGAATTTGGCAGGTGTTCTCTATCTACTTTTCTTCTGGACTTTTATCCCTGGCATCATTGCTTTTTTTGAATTTATTGGTTTAATCATCATGTCAGATCAAGCTTTTGATGCTAAATACAATCCTAACTATCTCCCCAGCAGTAGAGAGCGAGGACTGCCAGAATCAGCCCAGCAAAAAACCGCTACTTTACTCCAGCTTAAAAAGCTTTACGATCAGGGAATTATTACTGCTGAAGAATACGAAGAAAAACGCAGAAAATATTTAGATTCTCTTTGAAAAAATATGTCTAATCTCTCTCCTCGTCCTCCCGAATCTTCTGAGTGGATCTGGCTGTCCTTAGTCCCAGTTTTTGGTGGGCTTGCCATTGCTAATGCTGGCAAAAAAACCAATAACCAAAGTTGGTTATCCGTCGGCATTGCCTTGACAATTATCTCCCTTATTTTCCTTACACAAGAGTCTTTTATCGTAATTTGGTTTGCCCAAATCGGACTGGGTTTATACATCCGTCAACAGCTTAATTCCCATCCAATAGCTTCGGCAAATAGAACCAATTCTAGACAGTCATTCTCTCCTCTCGAAAAAATTGATATTAACAGTTGTTCCACCAACGATCTGGTTTATAAATTAGGGTTGCCGATTGTCTATGCCAATGATATCGTTTCTGTCCGTAACGAAGGACATATTTTTACCCATTTAGAAGAATTACACTTCCTAGCTGGTTTACCAGAAAATTATCTGAAAAAATTAGAACCTTTAGTTATCTTTGCCTACGATATTCGCCAAGAAGTTGACGTTTCTTGGCGTTGTTTAAACTACTACTCCGTTGCGGAATTAGTCAATCTTGGTCTTGACTTTTCCGTGGCTGATAAAATTGTCGCCGAAAGAGAAAAAAACGGTGTCTATCGTTCGGCCATTGAAGTGAGAAACCGTACAGGTATTCCCTTAAAATCCTATCAGCAATTGCTCTAATTCGCTTTATTCGGCTCTTCTGGTTTCTGTGTGGAAACGAGGTCTATACTGATAGTTTATTTAACCAAATAGTCCTAAAAGTCTTTCCCAGTAAACATTTCACGATTTCATAAGCAAAAATTATCACACAAAGTCGAGAAGAGCCTTTATTCTAGTTATAGTTTGCTGAATAAATCTAAAAACCTTGTTGGATAAGGCTTTTAGACTTTTTTTCTTTCAAAAAGTGCCGACCATTAGAGTGATCGGGGGTAAAATTCAGGGACTTTTTCCCTGAATTTTAGGTAACTGACTACCTCAAAATCGGTAAAACCCTACACCCCACACCCCACACCCCACACCCTGCCCCCACCAACAAACTTTTTCAGCAGACCCTAGTTAGAGCTTGAATTGCTTTTCTAGCAAAGACACGATCCAACTTCTAGGTAAAAAACGGGGCAGATTGACGATAATTTTATTAGCCAATTTACCGGCTACCACGTTGGGGTGCTTATTTGCCAAGGCGGTTAAAGCCTCTTGTACCACCACTTCCGCCGAATCTAACCGGCCGTTTTTGCCCATAAAGGCACTGGGAAATCGGGCCACCTCAAAAAAATTCGATTCCGTCGGACCGGGGCAAAGAGCGAGGATTTCAACGCCTTTGTCTTTATTTTCTGCCCAGAGAGACTCGCTAAAGCTGAGGACAAAGGCTTTTGTCGCCGCATAGACGGAAAGATAGGGCAGCGGTTGAAACCCGGCAATGGAAGCAACATTGATAATTGCCCCCCCAGTGCCGGCAAGCATGGGACGGAGAAAATAGTGGCTTAATTCCACCAATACCAGATTATTTAACTGGATCATTTCTAACTGTCGGGCTAAATCCCGCTCGCTAAAAGCGCCATAATCACCAAAACCAGCATTATTTACCAGTAAATCGACGTTGATTCCTTTTTGGTTCACCGTATCATATACTAGCTTTCCCGCCCCGGCAACGGTCAGATCTTGAACGATAACTGTCACTTTTACCCCGTATTGTTCCCCCAATTCCGCCGCTAATTGTTCTAGTTTATCTCTGGATCTAGCGACTAAAATTAGCTCCATTTGCCGTTGGGCAAGTTGACGGGCAAAGACGACACCGATACCAGTGGAAGCACCGGTAATGAGGGCTGTTTTCATAGAAGATCAATCAAAAATAGCTTTTTTGCTGGAATTGTACCACAATTAAGCTAAACGGCGCTTAACCTGCATGATCCAATAGCTATAACCCTTTTGGAGTCTATATCGGTGATCCGAAGTAAAAGCCGTTTAGCTTACCCTTCCATTTACAGTTCTTAACTTGGCGGGGAAGGCATTTTTTCAACTCAGAATATATGTTAGGCTAGAAATAGAACAAAGGTCGAGGGAGGTGCAGAAATGACAGTTATAAGCTTCACTGATCAAGATATTGCCAAGTATACCGCCGCTGATATTGCTTCTTTGGCCGAACGACTAGAAAAAGATGAGTATAGTAACCCCTTCGAGGCTTTGCGGGATTGGCATCTGTTGCGAGCGATCGCTTTTCAAAGGCAGGAATTAGCCGAACCTTATCTTTATCTGTTGGATCTAGAAGCCTACGATGAGGCTTAAGGTTGCTTAGTTAAACAAAACTTAACAAAAATTACTGGGGGTGTGAGACTAGCACACCCATTATTTTTGATTATGGTATTCTCTGGCTGAAAAAAGCCCCTAGCTTTTTGCTCCTTATTTCCCTACTATCAATAACAAAGTATTTTTAGGCGATCGACTAAATTATGGGCAAACAATACAACGTTTATGGGATCGGTAACGCGCTCGTCGATATGGAATTTCAAGTCTCTCCTGAATTACTGCAAGAATTGGGCATCGATAAAGGAGTGATGACGCTGGTGGACGAAAATCGTCAAACCCAGTTGATGGAAAAATTGGCTCTTGATTGTAAACGCAGCGGTGGCGGATCGGCGGCGAATACCCTAGTAGCGATCGCTCAGTTGGGGGGTAGAGGTTTCTATTCCTGTAAAGTGGGTAATGACGAATTAGGTAAGTTTTATCTGCAAGATCTGCGGGCCTGTGGTTTGCATACCAATGAACACGGCGGCGAAAAAGAGGTGGGAATCACGGGAAAATGTCTAGTGTTCGTCACTCCCGATGCCGATCGCACCATGAATACTTTTCTCGGCATCACCGGGGAAATTTCCGAACGGGAATTAGTCCCTTCAGCGATCATTAATGCCGATTATCTCTATCTCGAAGGTTATCTCGTCACCTCTCCCACTGCCAAAGCTGCCGCTATTAAAGGGCGAGAAATTGCTCAGGCTGCTGGAGTCAAAACCGCTTTATCCCTGTCGGATCCCAATATGGCGATCTTCTTCCGGGAGGGATTACTGGAAATGATCGGAACGGGGTTAGATTTCGTTTTCGCTAATGAGTCGGAAGCTTTGACTATTTCTGGCAGCGAGGAAATCGAGTCAGCGATCGCCTATTTTAAAACCATTGCCAAAGGATTCGCTATCACCCGGGGTGCCAGTGGTTCTTTGATCTATGATGGCGAAAATCTCCTGGAAATTGACCCCCATCCCGTACAGGCGATCGATACCGTCGGTGCGGGGGATATGTACGCGGGGGCTTTTCTCTACGGTATTACCCACGGTATGGGTTACAAAGGAGCGGGAAATCTCGCTTCTCTAGCGGCTGCCCGGGTGGTTTCTACTTTTGGGGCGCGTTTACAAACCGAGGAAATTCAATCCCTGCGCGATTTGATCGTTTTGGGATAGGTTTTGTCAGTGATCAGCTTTCAGTCATCGGGAGTCAGGTTTTTTCTCCCTGCTCCCTGCTCATAGACAGTCTTAACCAGTAATTTAGATAGGGTTTGCTGAATAAATTTGAAATGTAGGCAAAGTAAGGGTTTTGGAGCTTTTCTCGCGAAACAGGTGCAAGATTTTGAGAGAATCGTCGTTCAAAACCTTGCGTCTTCATCGGCCCGCGTCCTGTAGGGGCGAAGCATTCGGGCAATAACCTATCGGTGAAAACGTAGATTTTCTATCCGAATGCTTCGCCCGTACTTATTCAGCAAACCCTAGATAGTCATACTAAATCCTGTTTAAAAGGTATAGGAGGGCGGGGAGAAGGGAGCGGGTTTTTCAAGTTGGATTGGGGGTTAATCATGCTATTAAAAACCGATTCAGTATAACGGTAAAGTTAGACCGTCTTCACCGATAACTTTGGCTGAGTCATAGCGCTTTAATTGTAACGCGCCCACCTTCCACTGCCTCAATCTGAAGTTTAAAGCCATACAAAAGACCCATCCCCACACAACATCATAAGGGCTTTCTCTGACTGCGACTGCCAAAACGGAAGACGGCTCTATGTCCAATCCGAATCACCCAAGGTTGAGCATCAGGGACACGCTCATAGAGATGATCGGTAGCAGTAATCGTATCGTCGGCAAGCTCAAACGCTCCAGTTTCGATGTCGATCGCCACAATTCTCCCCTGATTTCCCTCCTCCACTTGAGAACGTACCTGAGATTCATAAATCTCATTACCACGTCGAGGGAATTCTTCTTTGCTGTAGCGGGGTTGTCGAACTGTCATTGGCTTGACCCTGTGGCAACTTTTGCCCTCTATTTTAACCTAAACATCGGGAATCTTCGCTAACATTCTCCAACTGGGCCTACAAGAGCGGCATCGCACTTAAACCCACAGCTTCAATCAATGGGCATGGTGCGTTCCCCAAAATCGATCGCTGGAGCAGTGGGACTTGCATTAGGGAACGCACCCTACAAGATCGGCGATCGCACTACAAGATCGGCGATCTAAAGTTTTGCAACCAGAGTCTTCATGGCCTTAATACAATTGTCAAGGTAATCTGCACGGACTTGTACCTCTCGTCCTGGAAGCTTATAGATTCCAGACGACATTTTTGAAAATGGCAACCCTTGGGCAAAAGCAACTACGCCTGTTGTCTGAAAATCTCGAATATCGACCACAGCATCAGCAAGGGTAGTAAACGTCACAACATTTGGATCCGTCTGTAGAATTGAGCCAATCATTGTGTCAATTTCTGTTAGTACGGCAAAATAGGCCGATGCAGGCCCCATATATTGCGTTAGTCTATTTTTAGGGAATAAATGGAATTTCGGGGCACTTCGACCAGCAGCTTGAAGTTGGGATGAAAAGTTATGTTGTTGATAAATTGGAGAAGGTAAATTTATTCCCTGAACTAATGCAAAGGCATTTTGCACTGCTCTTCTGGAAGAATCATCCGCCATAACAGGTAAAATCATTGAATCGGTTGCTGCCAAAGCAATTTGAGTGTAAATAGAAAAACTTGGATTAGCATCAATAAAAAGAAAGTCATAATTATCAGCAACCAATGCAACAAAATCATTGGCCCAGTCGATTACTTTTAACCATGTGTTTGTCCCAGGGATTTGGGTATTAGCTAATGTTGTAATTGCGTTTGACTGTAATTCAACCAAAGCATCACCAGCCAAAAGGTCAATATTGACAGGGATACTCTTGTTAAAGTGGGTTGGATTAGATATGAAATTATCATGATTTATCTGTGGCATTGCATATGGTGATGGTAATCTTTCCTGAAAATAACCCCCAACACTTTTCCTCGGCTGGTTGTTATGTAACGAGTTGAGATTTTTGCTTCCAGAGCCAGTAAGGCCGCCTAATAATAATTCAGACAAGTTCCCTTGAGGACAAAGGTCAATAACTAAAATACGTTTGTCTGTATTATTTTCTGCAAACATCGTGACAGCTTGAAATGCCAAACTTGTCTTTCCTGTACCACCTTTATTGTTCCAGAATGAATATTTTTTCATTTATTCTCCAATTTTCTAAATGATAGAACCAACTACATATTATAGGTCAACTTTCTGCGTAAAACTCTCCAGAGTAACGATATAGGTCAACCTTGTGTATATCACCCCATTTAGGCGCGATTGCCGGAACTTTTCCCTATATCAACCCCAAAAGCGTCTTAGCCAGATTAGCATATTGCCAAAAACCTTGGTTAACTAAATTCCTGACAATTAGGCTCATTCTAGCGATGATTCCTCTGTCTGACCGCACCCCTTGACAAAAATTTACAATTATTCGACCTTTAGCGATCGCTATCGGGGGATAGTTGTTTTTTGTTACAGCAGTGGGGAGAAGGGAGCGGGTTTTTCAAGTTGGATTGGGGGTTAATCATGCTATTAAAAACCGATTCAGTATAACGGCTAAGTTGAGCGGCGGCTAATATCCTTTGCACCACTATCAATATCTCTCGCTCGTCCGCTCCAACGTGTTGTTAGACCGTGTTTTCGAGATAAGGTTACAACTTCTCTGCCACTTTCAGCTTGTTGCTTTTGCAAATCAGCAAAGATGGCTTTCAAGTCATGATTGAATGACCGAGAGTACTCTTCACGAATTTTGTGGATCTCTTCCACAATCTCATCCTGAAACATAATCAACCTCCGAGAAGTTCATAGGGTGTACAAAGAATTGGCAACTCGTAGCCAAAATCAAGGCTGATCTCTGCCAACTTTCCCTGAATTTGAGCATTGGCGATGTGCTTGCAATTCCAGGTGAGCAGGTAATCCATGCCGTGAACGGTTGCGGCGGCGATATGAACAGCATCAATATCAGCTTTTGCGGGAAGGTTGCTGCGTTCCAAAAATTGCTCTGCTAAATCTAGCACAGCTTGGTTCAAGTCGAGTAAAGATAGATTAGCAAGGATTTATAGTCGTTGAGATGCGATCACAACATCACCTTGTGAGGTTTCTTTCACGACCGCTTGGGATGAGTAAAGTTGAAAATCGCCGCGACGTGTATTCCACCACTCCTTCGTCACCTCAATATTTGCGGCCACAACAATATCTCTGCTGGGTCGAGCAGTAAGATAGCCTAAGATACTGGTTTCAATATAGACGGTTTCGCTCACGGCAATCTAGAAAATCTATCCAATGCCTATCCTACCGCATTTAATCTTGGTTCTGAGGGTGTTGGGTAACAGTCGTCAACCCAACCTTGTACGTGAAATATTCTTGTCAGCATAAAGTTGCCGCAGAAAGCGGTAGTCCCTGATCAAGCAACAGCTTCATAGCGATTAGGAAGTTCAATGATGCGATCATCCAAGTAAGAAGAGGCAAAAATTAGGGCTTGTCGAATATCTTCATCCTCCAGTTCCGGAAACTCTTGATGTAATTCTGCTCGATCGGGATAAGTTGCCAGTAGCTCAATCACTCGACGAACCGTAAGGCGAAGATTACGGATGCAGGGTTGCCCATTCATACGGTTTGGATTGCTCGTAATACGATCTAGTTTCATTAAAGTAATTCTATTTCTTCATGATCATTTTAACCTTTAGCGGGGGTAAGCAATGCTTGAAAGACATCCTCCACATATCCATTTTCCGTCATCAGATAAACCGTCACCCATACTATCTTTATATCACGTCCAAAAGCCTGTTAGTCAGATTAGCCCACACCACACTTAAACCCACAACTTCAATCAATGGGCATGGTGCGTTCCCCAAAAATCGATCGCTGGAGCAGTGGGACTTGCATTAGGGAACGCACCCTACAAGAGATGCGTACTGCTACGCAGTGCCTTCGGCATCGCACTGATGCTTTTAGAATCGCAATACCTCATAGCGTTCCTCCCGAAAACAGCCAAAACAGCCATACAACATAATGAAGGATCACGATCGCCCAAAAAGTGACTTGATAAGACTTTTTCTGACCTTTATGGCGCAATATTCGCTGGGCAATAAACCCGCCCAACCATCCACCTGCAAGTTCACACAGATGTAGCGTTTGTTCAGAAGTTCGCCAATCCTTTCGTTTAGCACGAGATTTATCATCTGCGTATAGAGCGTAAGTCACTAAACTCATTACGGGATAAAGAATCAGTGGAATGGGATTGCGTGTCGTCCATGTAAAATGAATAGCTCCAAACAAAGGCAGAAGCGACAACAGAACTACCTCAACTATCGGAAAGCTTGAAATGATGGCATCAGAGGGTTTAGTTCGACTACTTGAAGGTTCTGACTTGTTTCTTGCTCCCAGAATAAATGCGTTGTAAGCTCGAACTTTGCCATCTGAGTCAACTATGCAGTGGTAATAAATCGTGTCGTTTTCTTGTGGACGACGGGTTGCATCTTTAACTTCAGAAATATGCAAAAAAACTTCTTGACTCCCATCAACGGGTTGAATAAAACCAAATCCACGCTCATCTTTCCATTTTGTAAGCTTTCCACTGCGGAGACCGGATTGCATAAAAAATCTCAATAACGAAAACTTTGTGGTTCTAACAAATCATCTTCAAGGACAGCCACAATCAAAAAACGAAGCAGCCCAACTACATATTATAGGTCAACTTTCTGCATAAAACTCTCTGAGGCAACGATATGGTTCAACTTTCGGTATATCACTCCATTTAGGTGCGATTGCCAGAACTTTTTCCCATATCACGCCCAAAAGCGTGTTAGCCAGATTAGCATATTGCCAAAAACCTTGTTTAACTAAATTCCTGACAATTAGGCTCATTCTAGCGATGATTCTTCGATCTGACCGCACCCATTGACAAAAATTTACAATTATTCGACCTTTAGCGATCGCTATCGGGGGATAGTTGTTTTTTGTTACAGCAGTGGGGGAGAAGGGAGCGGGTTTTTCAAGTTGGA
>NZ_JASJFB010000249.1:0-10844 GCF_030065455.1 Microcystis sp. M53602_WE12
GAGTGATTGGGGGGAAAATTTAGGGATTTTTTCCCTGAAAATTAGGTAATTGACCACCTGAAAATGGGTAAAACCCCACACCCCACACCCCACACCCCACACCCTGCCCCCACGAAAAACTTTTTCAGCAGCCCCTAATTACACTGAAAAATAAGAAGCTGAATAACTGATGGTGGGTTACGGCGAATAGATAAATTAATGATTAAGTCTGATAATTTGTCTCCGCCTAACCCACCCTACCTAACTGATAACCGATCACTGATCACTGATAACTGATTTACAGTCGGCGTTCAAGGTTTAACATTTGTCGATAGGTAAGCCAACCACCTGCTACCATAGCTAGAGCAAAAAGACAGAGAAAGCGAAAATGAGAGCTAATATCTTGGAGATTTTCGCCCTTTGCCCAAACAGCAATTAAAGCTTCATTCATGTGGTAGATCGGGTTATATTTAGCCAGAGATAGAATATTGTCGGGGAATAAAGCAGTCGGGAGAAAAACGCCGCCTAAAATTAATAAAGGAACCCCAAAAGTTCCCACCAAAGCATTAACATCTTCTGTTCTTTTCGCCAGTTGAGTACCAAGGATAAATCCTAAACCCACATAGGCGGTGATACTAAGGAAAATAATTAATAATTCTAGAGGAATTGAGCCTTTAAAAGTGGCTCCATACTGTTTAGCAATAGAATAAACTAAAACTGTCTGACAGGCGGCAATCGCACAATGGGCGAGAAAAATGCCGATGAAATAGGAAACACCGCTTAAAGGCGATAAAAATAACCGTTTAATCGTTTGTTGTTCCCTTTCTGCTACCACCGTCGCCACGGTTCCCCCCAAACAACTAAAGAAAAGTGCCGCCCCGACGAGGGTGGGAGGAGTAGCCAGAGCCATTGCCTCAGCAAGCTCAATTTTGCCTTTTTCTGCCATAATATAGCCATTTAAGAGCAGGACAAGGATCGGGAAAATGCCCCAGAGGATTAAGCTACGCCCGCGCCGGATTAATTCCACTAAAATTCGTTGAGCGATCGCTAAAATTTCCTGCCAATATTTCATAGAATGTTAGTGTAATTGTTTCTCCCTGTAGAGAAATAAGTTTTCCTACTTTCGACTTAGGCTTATTGTAAGTGTTCCAGAGCTTGATCGGCGCGCAATCTTACCACTATTTCCGCTTCCGTCTCCCGAATCTGTCCTAAAAGTTCCCGAATCGCCCCGCGAAATGCCGCCGCCGCAGTTCCTAACCCCTCCAATCCGACGATCGCCGCATATCTAACCACCCACTCTGGATCCCCTTGCGAAAGTTTCTCCAGTGCCGCAAAAACTGCCTTTTGAGCCTCAGAAACCCGACTTTCCTCCAAATCAGACCAAATTATATTTCCTAAGCCTCTAGCCGCCCCTCGCCGCACGCTAAAGGAAAAATCACTCACCGCCGCCTCAAGCAATAAGTCCAATCCTCGCACATCGCCAATTCCCGCTAGGGCCCGGGTTGCCCAAGCTCTCGCCCCATAATTATAACCGTCTAGGTTGGCCAGTAAATAGGGAACCGCCGCTTTGCCGATGGCGATTAAACCATCCACGGCTGCCACGGAGGCACCGGGGTTATTATATCTCAGGACATCGGTGAGGGTGGGTATTGCCGCTTCACTTTTGGCGGCGGCTAAGTTTTCCACGGCGGTTAGTAACCCATTGGCTGAGTCGGCTTTTTCGACGGCAATAATTAAAGTCTCAACGGTAGGAAGCATTGGTTATCAGTAGAAGGGATGAGGGGAGTAGGGGTTAGGGAGTGGGGTGTGGGGTGTGGAGAAGTGGGGAACTGGGGCGTGGGGTGTGGGGAGTGGGGTGTGGGGTGTGGGGTGTGGGGTGTGGGGAGAATAAATAAAATAATCTCCTGCCTCCCGACGACCGGCTACTGACGACCGGCTACTGACTCCTAACTCCTATATCCTAACCCCGCTAACCAACTTTTAAAGATAATTTTATCGCCAAACTTTTTTCTGTAAAATCTGATTAATTTCTTGGGGAAAAGGACAATCATTGGGAAAGTTAAAGGATTGATAATCGGGGTTATCTCGCAAGCTTTTTAAAGCCGTGGCATAGCAATCTAAAAATACTTGCTCCCAGTAGGGTTTTAAACTAGGAGAATCGATCAAAAGTTCTTCTAGTTCCCGTTGACTGCGCCTAATAGTTTCTTGCCAACCTCGATAATCCTCAACGTAATCAGTATAGCAAAGTTTGAGGCATTGTTCTAAGATGGTGGTTAACCGGTTGCGGAGTTCACGTTTTTGACTTCTGCCCAAACTTTCTATCTCCTCGATCAAGTTTTCCCAGTCAACTTGATCAAAGTTTTTTTGTTTTAAAAGAGTGATTGTCTCGTTTAGCCAGCCGACATAATCAGTTTGAATTAGCATAAAAACCTCTGGATTGCATCGGTTTTAATTTAGATACAAAATAACCAATGATTAATTACAATAAACTATCCATTAAAGTGAGAATTTCCGAGATATTTTCGCCCCTAGAATTAGTTTTTAGATGGTTTTCTAAAAGTTCCTTGAGAGCAACCAGTTTCAGACTATTTTCCGCCAAAGTATTAGCGATCGCAGGGGCAGCCGGCAGATAACCCGTAGCGCCTAAATCCATTAAAGCAGAACGACGCAGCTGTAATTCTTCCCCTTGCAAAGCCTTAATCAGAATATCGCCATAGTGGGGGTTAGCCGTTAGTTGATAGAGGGCGCGGGCAGCCGCATAACGCACTTTTTCGACGAAATGCTGTAAAAACGGCTCGATCAGGGGAATCGCTGCCGTCGCTTGCAGGGTTCCCAAGGCTTCGATAATCGCCTCGTAGGGTTGGACTAAATGGGGTTTTCCCGCCACTAAAACGGCCACTTCGATGCCACCCTCTAATAGTTTCTTTAAAGGTGCGATTGTGCTTCGATCCTTAAGCATTTCCAATGCCTGGGCAGCCGATTCGCGCACATAATAATCTTCACAGTCGAGACAGGCAATCAAGGCGGGAAGACAACTGAGATCATCTAATTTCCCTAAAGCGCTGGCGGCATTGCGTCGCAGGGGATAACCACCGTCAGGGGTGCGATCGCTTTCGTCTTCTAAAGCGGCAATTAAGGCCGAAATCGCCTCCGGTTGACGAACACGAAATCTACCCAACCACCAAGCGGCATAATAACGCGCGCCTAGGTCTTCTCTTTGCTGGATATTAGCGATCGCTTGTTCAACAGTATAGGCCGGATTATCGACGGCAGCAGAGTAAGAATCGCTCATAGACAAGTGAAAATGGGTGTGGGGTGTAGGGTGTGGGGTGTAGGGTGTGGGGTGTAGGGTGTGGGGTGTGGGGTGTGGGGTGTGGGGTGTGGGGAAGTGGGGAAGTGGGGAGAATAAATAAAACCTGTCCCCTTACTCCTGTCCCCTTACTCCTGTCTCCTTACTCCTTACTCCTGTCTCCTGACTCCTGTCTCGGAGAATACTGATAACTGACTCAGTTTTTCATAGTTGCTGCGCCATTGCCAATACCAGAATAAATTAAACCCCGTTGAGCATCGAGACTAATGATCACCCCTTCGCGGATAATTTTCGTGGCATCTTTAACCCCGACAATAACAGGAATACCCAATTTTAAACCGATAGTAGCGGCGTGATTATTCATCGCGGTATCTTCGGTGATAATTCCGCCAGCTTTCCGCATCATATCCACATATTCGGCGCTGGTGGTGGGAACGACTAAAATCTCCCCACTACTAAAACTACCCACTTCTCGGGCATTATGGGCTACTCGCGCCCGGCCACTAGCCACACCCTGGCCGATACCCGTACCTTTACCCAAAAGGGATTTTACCACTTCCACCTTAATTAAATCCGTGGAACCGGCCACCCCTTGCAGAGTTCCCGCCGTCATCACCACTAACTCACCATCCGCTAGGAGGTTATTTTCCTGGGCGAGATTCATCGCCACTTGAAAAGTTTGGCTGGTGGAGGGTAAATCGAGCAATAACATCGGTTTTACGCCCCAAACTAGCTGTAACTGCTGTGCCACTTCTCGATGGGGAGTAACGGCTAAAATCGGGGTTTTGGGGCGAAATCGGGAGACGTTACGGGCAGTAGAGCCGGTTTTTGTCAGGGTAATAATTGCCGCTGCCCCCAATTGTTCGGCAATTTGACTAACTGCCGAGGAAATAGCGTTAGGAATCGATTGTTTATTGTTAGAGCGAGCGGCACTATTGATCTGTTCCCGTTCGATCCTTTCGGCAATGCGGGCCATGGTTGCCACCGCTTCGATGGGATAATGACCCACAGCCGTTTCATTGGAAAGCATGACCGCATCAGTGCCATCTAAAATCGCATTAGCCACGTCCGAAACCTCGGCGCGGGTGGGACGAGGATTACTGGCCATACTGTCAAGCATTTGAGTGGCGGTAATAATCGGGATGCCTAGCTGATTAGCGGTATTAATCAGGCGTTTTTGCAGGATTGGCACGTCTTCGGCTGGTAATTCTACTCCTAAATCCCCCCTAGCCACCATAACACCATCACAGAGGGATAAAATTTCCTCCATTTCCTCGATCGCTTCGTGTTTTTCAATTTTAGCGATCACGGGGATAGATTTACCCGCACTGGCGATTAATTCTTTAATTTCGAGGATATCTTGGGGATTACGCACAAAACTAAGGGCGATCCAATCCACATCCCACAGCAGTCCGAACATTAAATCTTTTTTGTCCTTATCGGTTAAAGCTTTCACCGACAGATAGACGTTGGGAAAATTTACCCCTTTATTACTGGATAAGACACCCCCAACCACCACGCGACAGGACAGGTCTCCTTTCAAACGATCCACTGATTCCACCCGCATTTCGACCTTACCATCATCGAGGAGAATTCTCGAACCTTCTGGGACTTCTTGGGCCAGCGAGGGATAGCTAATGGAACTTATTTCCTGATTACATTCCACATCCCTAGAAGTAAGGATAAAGGGTTCCCCCGGTTTCAGGGTAATCGACCCACAGGCAAATTTACCTAAGCGAATTTTTGGCCCCTGTAGATCCTGAAGGATGCCAATGGGTTGATTGAGTTCAAAGGCTAACTGACGGATCAGGTTAATGCTGTGACGATGGTAATCGTGATCGCCATGGGAAAAGTTTAATCTAAATGTCGTCGCCCCCGCCTTGATCATCTGACGTAATGTTTCCTTATTTTGCGAGGCTGGGCCAATCGTGGCCACAATTTTAGTGCGACGGGGGAAAGACAGAGAGTGCATAGATAAGCAACTAAATAGGCGAAGTAAATATAGCAGCGTTTGGGACGCTCCGATCATCTTCTCATAAATGGTTATACCCAGTGAAAAGTTAAAAGCAAAAAAACGGTGAGATCTATAAATCCCACCGTTCTTATTTACCAAGTCCGTCAACTCAGCTTAGAAACGGAAAGTTGTCCGGAGGACACCGACAAAAATGGTGTCGTTATTACGGTTGTTAGCGTTGAAGATCGCATAGGCACCGGGGGTAATCAGGATGTTTTTGGTGACTGGGAACTTATACTGAGCTTCTACCATGTAAGAGGTGCTGCTTTCTTTATCGGAACGGGGCACTTGACCACCACCTAAAGAAAACGCCGCACCTTCGGCAAAGAGGTCGAGAACGGAGAGGTTAAGGTTCCAAGACCAGATACCAGTGTTATTGTCTCCGATCGCATCATTAACTCCCGTGGCCGAAGCATCGGCGTAACCAGCCCAGCCCGCTAGATTTAAGACTCCTGGGATAACTTGGGCGCTCGCCTGAAGACCGAAACGGTTAGCAGTAGTACCAACGTTACCGAAGGGACGCTCGGTGAGAGGGCTGCTGACGTTACCGAATAAACCAGAACTCATACTGGCTGCAGTTTGATAACTGTAAACGTAAACGAAGTTAATATCGGCAAATTTGATGAAGGAGAAACCAACCTGAGCACCCGCACTGTAGGAACCGTTAAATAAACCGCTACCAGGGTTAGGATTGCTGGCACCATTAGTCCCACCCTCGGCTAGGTAGGTTCCCGTAACTTGGAAAACATCGCCAATGTTGAATCTGACCCCAGCACCAACACCGGAAGGACCACGGAAAACGATGTTATTGTAGCGTTGACCGCGAGATAAAGCACCTGTACCGCTATCGGCGAGGAAGGGGTTAGCAGTGATGAAAACGTCATCTAGGTTTAACTGGTTAGCACCAACCCAAACGGTGATGTTACCGAAGGGAGTGCCGATGGGAGCGCGGTAGAACAAGTCATCGATGGTTATGTCATTGTCCCGGCCATCATCGTATGCCAGACGGGTCATGTTGGTTACCGTCGGTCCGTTTTGGTTGAAGGTATTGTTAAAGTTACCCGCTTGTAAACGGGTTCTCAACAAATCTTTACCGGTGAAGCTGGTTTCAAAGTTGAGTCGTACCCGATTATTAAATACTGTTTGAGTTTCATCTTGATTGCTGCCATCAGTCACCGTACCGTCGGTATTGGTAACGGAAGCTTGACCACCCCAGCTATCGGCGATACTGAAGATGACCTCGCCTCTGAGTTTGGTGGTGGTAGAAAATTGATTGTTTTCCAAGAAAGCAACGCGCTGTTCAAGGTTATCCACTCTAGCTCCTAAAGCCGCTAGTTCGGTTTCAAATTCTTGAACAAGACGTTTTAATTTATCGATATCTTCTCTGAGTACACCGACACCATCTTGAATTAAACGTTCCATGACGTTTAAACAAGCGTTTAAACCTGCGGCAAATTCCCAACGAGTGGTGGCGCGATCACCACGGAAGGTACGGTCGGGATAACCCACGATACAACCGTAACGTTCCACAAGACTTCTTAATGCCTCGTAGGCCCAAGCGGTGGGAGATACGTCCCGCAGTTGGTTAACGCTAGTCACCTGGGACATGGAACCCTGATAAACACCCGTATTAATCTGCTGACTATTTTGGGCGCGTTGAATGCGATCGAGTTGTTGTTGCGCTACTGGATCAACCTTGAGTTGAGGTGTACCAGGCATAGTTTGAGCCACTGCGCTGCCAGCAGCCGCTACGGAAGCACCTAATACTAAAGGAGTTACCTTTACTAAATTCTTGAATAGTTTTGACATGGGTCAATCCTCACACCTTCTTCTATGGATTGAATGGACTATGAATACAAACAGACTATATGTTTAGCCTGCAATTATAATCACATTCTATGCTAATTCCCTCTTGTCTAGGTTAAGTTAATTTTATGATATGACAGAAAAATTTCTGTCTGATCTTATTAAAATTAGGAATTACGCACTTTACAAATTAACCATGATGTGCATCAATGAAAATCCCTCCTTTCAGACTTTCGGCGATTAACTTCCCAACGATAGCGATCGCTCAAAAGTGATCAAAAAATCACGTTAAAATGCCCGAAACCCATACATCACATTTAGTCAATCCTGTCAATGGGCAATTCCTAAAGATTTTGTTAAAATATCAGCCTTATCAGTTATCAGTTATCAGATGTGAGTTTTCAGTTCACTGTTTACTGTTCACTGTTCACTGATAAAATCTCCCCACTTCCCCACTTCCCCCCGCAACGCGCACGAAGTGGTCTCCCCACTTCCCCACTTCCTCAACAATAGTTGTGTGAGCTAGGCTCGATCGAGTAAGTTAGAATCGAGGATGATAGATATAGTGCTAGACTTGGGGGTCAGGATATAGATCGACTCCTTGAGTTAAAAACAGCAAGATTGCTGCTGAAAACTGACGGCTATAGATAAAGACTCGATTCTTGAATTTAAGCACCGAGAAGGGAGATAAAGATGGTCAATTTTGGGCTGAATTCGGCCAGTATCTTAGGAATTTTTCTGGCAGTGGCCGGAGCGGGATTATACTTCCTGCGCTCGGTGCGGCCGGAACTTTCCAGGGATCATGATATATTTTTTGCCGCCGTTGGTTTACTGTGCGGTTTAATTCTACTTTTTCAAGGGTGGCGACTGGATCCGATTTTGCAATTCGGACAATTTTTGCTGACCGGGGCAGCGGTGTTTTTTGCCTTCGAGACGGTAAAATTGCGGGGTTTAACCACGGAACAGGCCCGCCGCGGCACGTCTTTTGTGGATGAACGTCCTGTGAGTCGGGAATATCGGGCCGAATTAGAACCCCTCGACACCTACGAACCGGAGGAACGTTACGAAGATAATCCCCGTTTACGCGGTTACGAGGATCCCCGATCTTCCCGCACTTCTAGTTATCAGGACGAGGAACCCCGCAGCACCCGCACCCGTCGGCCGGCCGATACTAGCGGTCGCAAAACGGCTAATCGTCGTCCCCGCAATAGTTCCCCCACTAGCGATCGAGATGTTTATGATCAGCGCCGTAGCGGTGATGATTGGGAAGAAACCAGTCCCCGTCCCCGTCGTCGTCCCGCTAGTGAAGAAACGAGCAGTAAATTGCCCCGCACTGGACAAAAACGTCGTCCTCGCCCAATAATTGAGGATGATCCGCCATTTAAAGGGGAATACGTCGATTATCAACCGATCGATCCTAGCGATACGAGCGATCGAGAAGATTGGCAGAGACCGGATAATAGTGAACGGGAGTCGAGTAATGATCATCCGACTAGGTTTGATTATTAAGGAGTAGGTCCGATGACCAAAGCTCCCTTTTTACTGTTTATCTGCTTGTTTTTAGGGGTTATAGGCGGTTGTAATCTCAATAACCCCGGTTTCTCTACAGGAACCCTAAATAGTCGCTATAATGACGAAAAACCCGCCCTGAGCGGTGATGGTCGTTGGCTTGCTTTGCTGTCTAATCGTCGCGGTAGTAATCAGATGCTGCTTTATGATTTGCAGACAAAACAATACCAAGCCCTAGGGGGATTATATACGGGTCAAGAAATTACCGATAGCCCCAGTTTAAGCCAAACGGGGCGTTATCTGGCTTATGTGGTGATTATTGAGGGTCGTCCCGTCATCGCTTTATATGACCGCATTACCGATCGCTCTGAGTTATTGAGTCAAAATTATCGCGGTTGGTTACGAAATCCCCGTCTTAGTCCCGACGGTCGTTATCTTGTCTTTGAGTCCGCTCGTCGGGGACAATGGGATGTGGAGGTTCTCGATCGCGGTCCGAATATCGAGTTAGATATTGCCGATGGCAGTCCCGTTGAAAGTCCCAAACCGTGAAACGTTATTTTTTTATTAGTCTTGTTGCTGTAATTAGTTTGTTAACTGGATGTGCGGGTTATCCCAGTTTATTGTCTTTTCCTTTCGATCGAGGGGGGAGAACTTTAAACAGTGCTGCTAGTGAATTAACTCCCTATCTTGCCTCTCGCTATCTCGTTTTTGCGTCCGATCGCAATGGTTCCCAAGCTATCTATCTTTTTGATGCCATCGATCGCCGTTTACTGCCTTTACCCGGACTAAATTCTCTCGATCAGATCGCTTCTAGTCCTTCCATTAGTGAAGATGGTCGTTATATCGTTTTTACTGCTAGTCGTCA
This sequence comes from Microcystis sp. M53602_WE12, assembly GCF_030065455.1. Taxonomy (NCBI): domain Bacteria; kingdom Bacillati; phylum Cyanobacteriota; class Cyanophyceae; order Chroococcales; family Microcystaceae; genus Microcystis; species Microcystis sp. M53602_WE12. Next base: position 9,484 of record NZ_JASJFB010000249.1, read on the forward strand.
GGGAAAAACGGCTATTTATCTGTACGATCGACAAACTCAACAGAGAAGGGAAATTGCTCCCGATCTGCTCGCGGAAGTACGCAATCCGATCATCAGTGCCGATGGTTCTAAAGTGGCTTTTGAAGCGGCAAAAAATGGGCAATGGGATATTATGATTTACGATCTATCCGGACGGGTATTAGTCAATGAAAATCAGTGATTATTAGATCTCTTGTAAAAATCAAAAATTGTTGTTAGGGTTAGGAGTCAGTAGCCAGTAGCCGGTCGTCAGGAGAATTAAGAATGAATAATAATCAACTGAATGGTCTATTTAAGGATTTTGTGCAATTTAATCCTTATTTTTGCCGTTTTTGAAACCTCAAAAATTATCTTAAACCCATAGCTTTTAGCCGATGTTCTAGAAATTGTTTTCCCTGTTTTTCCCCGTCAGCAATCAGACGCTGGATATTGGCAGGAGAGCGATCGAGTTTACTTTCGTAGTTGAGACTATGGGCTAATTCCGCCGACATTTCGATCATGGGAATATGGTAATCCTGATCGGGATCTTCCGGGAAAGATTTAGGAATTTTAAATGGTTCTGTTAAGGCGATCTCGCGCAAGAATTCTTCTTTAAAGGCTCCTTTGAGAAATAATTGATTGAGAAAGTCAATCTGATCGAGACCTTGAAATAGGGAAACATTGCCTTCTAATTCATTGCGGCGATCAGCAATATCATCGGATTGCACGGGGATCTTATCTCTAGAGGTGGGATTAATTTTAATTACCCAAATTTCATCGGGAATATTTTCGACTCCGACAAATTCACGGCGAATTAAAGAACGGATGGGGGGATTATCGGAAAATAGTCCATCCCAGTAGGCCATAGTTTCAATGGTGACGGCAGGAAAAATGTTAGGAACACAGGCAGAAGCTAGGATATGTTCAATTTTAACCGCTTCCTCGCGCGAGTTAAATTTACTTAATTTTCCTGTCAGGACATTACAGGCCCCCATTAATAAAATTGGTGGTTCTGGTTTAGCTCCCCAAGTGGCTAATTCCGAGAAATCAATATGCGCTCTTAGTAACTGATCAAAGTTGGTAAAGCGACCGCGTAAACCGTAGGTAGCTAGGGAAAATAAGGTTTTAGTAATTGGAGAGGAAGGACTGAGATTATACTGGGGAATTAATCCTTTGCTGGCTAATTCTAGAGCTTTAATAGCTGAGTCATTAAATAGCTTTTCTGGCTCTTCGTTACCCTTTATGCTAAATCAACATACAAGATGCCAAGATAACATACTTCTAACCCAAAAATTCCGAAAGTTTCTAAAGCCATAGCCTCTCCGTTTTATTAGTTTAAGTTTATTGTTGATTCCCTCGACCAC
>NZ_JASJFB010000096.1:0-1016 GCF_030065455.1 Microcystis sp. M53602_WE12
CAGACATTACCGCGATTTTTGTCAATTGTTTGCGATCTAGAGCGAACTAATCAATTAAATCTCTTGCCAGATAAGGATTTAGTCGATTTATGCCCCCATATCGAACCATACCAAGTCCCGAAGAGCCTTAACTATCAGGAGATAACTTGACAATTCTCTTAACTTCTTTTGCGCCTTGGTTATGCCATCACCGGAGTAATTCCTCCGATGATTTGTTAGCATCCATTCAAGATAATTATCCACAAAAGCTTTTATTTTTGCGTCAACTTCCCGTTAATACCCATCGAGCCAGTGAACGAGTTATCAAAGCTATTCAAGACAAAAAGCCTGATTTCGTTATTTGTTGTGGCATGGCAGAAAATCGTTATCGTTTAAGTTTAGAATCTCAGGCTAGGAGTAGCACAAAAAAGTTATTTACACCAATTCCTCTTAAGGATTTTGTCAAAGAGCTTGCCTATAGCTATATCAGCGATAATGCCGGTCAGTTTGTCTGCGAAGAATTATATTTTCAAATCTTAAAACATCATCCGAGAGCTTTATTCGTTCATGTGCCGCTTTTAACTGACAAAAATTTTGCCATTATTCAAAGAGATTTTCAAAAAATTATCAGTAAGTAGGGTTTGCTGAAAAAGTTTTTCCTAGGGGCAGGGTGTGGGGTGTAGGGTGTAGGGTTTTACCCATTTTCAGGTGGTCAACTACCTAATTTTCAGGGAAAAAGTACCTGATACTAAATCCGTTGAGTATAGGCTAGTTATGAGAAGAGGCACTCATGCAAGAGGCACTCATGCAAAGGGGAGAATAAATAATCAGTTTTTAATAACCGGATTTATTCTTAGGCAGTGGCTTCGACATCGCACTAACTGTCACTAGCTAACTTTTGACATCCTCGCCGCCCTAAAAGTGCGGCGATTCCTAAACCTCACGATTTAAGTTTCTGCTTCCACCACCGTCGCATACCACAGTTAAAAAACCATGTACTGTCTTACACAGAGTCCACAGACTTTCGCCCCATTTCA